>JAFADT010000992.1 GCA_023424585.1 Pseudomonadota bacterium | reverse complement strand
CCCCATCCCTACGCGCAAACAAACACAGACACCGGAGCGTGCCCGCATGGCGACGAAGCCCACGAAGAAGAAGCAGCCCAACATCCTCGTCATCTTCGGAGACGACATCGGCTACTGGAACCTCAGCGCCTACAACCTGGGCGTCATGGGCTACCGCACGCCGAACATCGACCGGCTGGCGAGGGAGGGCGCCCTCTTCACCGACTACTACGCCCAACAGAGCTGCACCGCCGGTCGCGCGGCCTTCATCACCGGCCAGTGCCCCTTCCGCACGGGCCTCACCAAGGTCGGCATGCCCGGAGCGAAGGTCGGCCTCCAGCCGGAGGACCCCACCATCGCGGACCTCTTGAAGCCCCTGGGCTACACCTGTGGTCAGTTCGGCAAGAACCACCTGGGCGACCGCGACGAGTTCCTGCCCACCGCGCACGGCTTCGACGAGTTCTTCGGCAACCTCTACCACCTCAACGCGGAAGAGGAGCCGGAGAACGTGGACTACCCCAAGGACCCCGAGTTCCGGCGGCGCTTCGGCCCGCGCGGCGTCCTCAGGAGCAAGGCGGACGGCAAGGGCGGCCAGAAGGTGGAGGACACCGGCCCGCTGACGAAGAAGCGCATGGAGACCGTGGACGAGGAGTTCCTCGGCGCCACGTTGGACTTCATCGACCGGGCCCAGAAGGACCAGCGGCCCTTCTTCATCTGGTGCAACACCACCCGCATGCACATCCACACCCACCTCAAGCCGGAGTCGCAGGGCAAGACGGGCTTCGGGCTCTACCCGGACGGAATGGTGGAGCACGACGGCCACGTGGGGCGGCTGCTGGACCGGCTGGACCAGCTGGGCATCGCCGACGACACCCTCGTCATCTACACCACCGACAACGGCGCGATGACGAGCATGTGGCCGGACGGCGGCATGACGCCCTTCCGCGGAGAGAAGGACACCAACTGGGAGGGCGCGTTCCGGGCCCCGTGCCTCGTGCGCTGGCCCGGCACCGTGAAGCCCGGCACGCAGATCAACGAGCTGTTCTCCTCCGAGGACTGGCTGCCCACGCTGCTCGCCGCCGCGGGCGAGCCGGACATCGTGCGGAAGCTGCTGGACGGCCATGACGCGGGCAACAAGCACTTCAAGGTCCACCTGGACGGCTACGACCAGACGCCCCTGCTGTCCGGCCGGTCCCAGGAGTCCAAGCGGGAGGAGTTCTTCTACTTCGGCGACGACGGAGAGCTGGTCGCCATGCGCTACCGGCGCTTCAAGCTCGTCTTCGAGGAGCAGAACGCCAAGGGCATCGAGGTGTGGGCGCAGCCCTTCACCAGCCGCCGCGTCCCGCTCATCTTCGACCTGCGCGCGGATCCGCTGGAGCGCTCCGAGGACTCCGTCGGCTACCAATCCTGGATGGTCGACCGCACGTTCGTCCTCGTCCCCGCGCAGGCGGTCGTGAGCCGGTTCCTGGCCACCTTCCGGGAGTTCCCGTCGCGCCAGCACCCGGCCAGCTTCTCCATCGACCAGGTGATGGAGAAGCTGGAGAACGGCGCCGTCCCCGTCCACTGACGACAGCCCCGGCGCGGAGGCGGGATGCGCGCCTCCGCGCCGCGCGGGCAGGGTGTTTCCCATCCACCGCCCCTGACACAGGCGGCTTGTGCGAGGGAGGATTCCAGGGCATCCGGAGGCCTCCCGACCGGAACCCCACGCCATGACCGACACCTCGCTCCCCGACGCCCCGGACGCAGCGCCTCGCAGGAGGCGGTGGCGCCGCGTCGCCGGGTGGGCCGTGGTTGCGGTCGCGGTGCTGGAGGTCGCCCTCAACGTCGCGCTCAACACGGGCGTCACCCAGGCCATCATCGGCCGCTCGACGGATCGCACGCAGCTCACGTGGCAGCGCGCGTGGTGGCTGTGGCCCGTGGGGAGGCTCCACCTGAAGGGCTTCACCCTCACCCAGCAGGACTCGAGGGTCTGGTGGAAGGTGGAGGTGGACGCGCTGGAGGCGGGCATGTCGCTCGCGGGCCTGCTGCGCAAGCGCGTGGAGGTGGACGGCATCGACGGGCACGGCGCCAGCTTCCACCTGGAGCCGACCGGCGCGCCGGAGCAGCCGTTCAATCCGGACACCAAGCCCTGGGTCATCCACCTGAAGGACGTCACGCTGCACGACGTGCGCGAGCTGGACTTCAGCCGCGTGCGCTTCGCGGGAGCCCTGGACGTCACCGGCGCGCTGAACCTCCAGTCCCGTGAGCGGCTCCAGGTGGACCTGCCGTCAGTTCGCGTGGCGGAGGGCTTCATCGAGGTTGACGGCAAGCCCGTCGCGAAGCTCGACGCGCTCGACTCGAATGCCCGGCTCGACGCGCCCTTCCAGCCCGGCCAGGGCTACGACCTCTCCCAGGCCCTCAGCGGCCAGGTGAAGGCGCGCGTCGGCGTGCTGCCGCTGGACTGGCTCAACGACCAGCTGGGCGCGAGCGCCCCCGTGTCGCTGCACGGCGGCGCCGGCCAGGTGGACCTGGACGTGCGCATGGAGCGCAGCACCCTGGAGCCCGGCAGCCGGTTGAACGCCTCCGGCGACGTGCTGGACGTGAGAGCCGGCCCCATGCGCGCCCGGGCCCCGTGGAGGCTCCAGGCGTCCATGGACGCGGCGTCCCGGGGACGGCCGTCGGGCTCGCTGCGGCTGGCCTTCGCGCCCATGCGCGTGACGGGCCCCACCCAGGGCCACGAGCTGGAGGTGCCCGAGGTCTCCCTCCAGGTGCTGGGGCGCCGCCGTGAAGGCCAGCCGGGCCTGGACCTGGAGCCCGAGCTGCGCGTGGCGAAGAGCAAGCCCCTGGACCTGCGCGTGCTCAACCCATGGCTCGGCCAGACGCTCGAGGTCGACTCGGGCCACGTGACGGTGCGCAGCGAGGAGCCGCCCAGGGGCGCGAAGGCGCGCAACGCCCTGGAGCTGCGCCTGGACACGGACCTCGTCTCCGGGCGCATGGGGCCGAACAAGGTGTTGCTGCGCGCGGAGGTGGAGGTGGACGCGCGGCACCTGTCCTGGGACATGACCGAGCTGGGCCTGAGCGGGACCACGCTGCGGCTGAGCCAGGTGTCCTCCAACGGCAACGTGCCCATCCGCGCCTGGAGCGGGAACTTCAGCCTGCCGCGCGCCAGCCTCGTCCTGTCCCCCACCGTGCTGAAGGCGCGCTTCGCGAGCCAGCTCACCGACACGCAGCCCCTGGTCGCGCTGCTCACCTCCTCCAAGAAGCTGCCCGGCTTCGTCACCTCCCTGCTCAACATCCCCAAGGTGGAGGTGACCGGAGAGGTTCAGATCGACGAGCGCGGGCTCCAGCTGCGCGAGCTGAGGGCGAAGGGCGACGGCTTCTCCCTGCAAGGCCACCTGGACCTCGTGCGGGGCAGCATCACGGGCGCCCTGCTGGCGTCGCTGGGCGCGGTGACGGGCGGCATCGAGCTGCGGCCCGGCAAGCACGACCTGCACCTCCTGAACGCGACGGAGTGGTTCAAGGGCCAGCCGGCGCCCCCGTTCCGGTAGGGCCCGCGCAGGCCCCCCGTGCCCGGGGGCCCGTCCGAGCCCGCCACGCCCGGGGAATCCCCCTCCCCTCCAGGGTGTCAACGCGTCCAGGACGGCGCCTCGTCCCCGGGACCGGGGGACGGGGTTTTGCGTGCCCTCCGGCGCGCAACCGTGCGACAAGGCGGGCCGCTGCGACACCCTTCGGAGGACGGCATGGCGGAGATGACCTACCGGACGGCGCTGGTGACTGGCGCCTCGAGCGGCCTGGGACGTGGACTGGCCCTGTGGCTGGCGAAGCACGGCGTGCGCGTCTTCGCGACGGGCCGGCGGCTGTCGCAGCTCCAGGCGCTCGCCGCGGAGGCCCAGGCCGCGGGCGCCGCGGTGGAGCCCGTCGTCATGGACGTCAACCACGCGGACGCCTCCCAGGAGCGCATCCGCGCCATCGACGCGGAGTGCGGCGGGCTGGACCTGGTGGTGGCCAACGCCGGCATCGGCGGGCCCACGCACGGCAAGCGGATGAGCTGGGAGCGCACGCGCGCCATCATCGACACCAACATCACCGGCGCCGCCGCCACGCTGTGCGCGGTGCTGCCCCAGATGGTGGAGCGCCGCCGGGGCCACCTCGTCGGCGTGTCCAGCCTCGCGGGGATGCGGGGGCTCGCGGGCCACGCCGCCTACTCCGCGTCCAAGGCCTTCCTCGCCACCTTCCTGGAGAGCCTGCGCGTGGACCTGAAGGGCACCGGCGTCCAGGTGACGTGCGTCTACCCGGGCTTCGTGAAGAGCGAGCTCACCGCGAAGAACCACTTCCCCATGCCCTTCCTCATGGAGACCGAGGACGCGGTGGAGCGCATGGGCCGCGCCATCCTCACCGGCGCCAGCGAGGTGAGCTTCCCCTGGCAGCTGGCCACGCCCATGCGCCTCTTGAAGGTCATGCCCAACCCCCTCTTCGACGCCACCGCGCGCCGGCTGAAGTGAGAGGAAGCCCGCCCATGACGACGCCGTCCTTCGCACAGCGCTTCCAGCAGCTCGCCGACGAGCGCTCCCCCTTCTGCCTGGGCCTGGACCCGTCCCGCGACGTGCTCGCCCGCTGGAGCCTGCCGGACACCGCGCAGGGCCTGTCCGACTTCTGCGAGCGGCTGGCCGACGCGGCCCGGGAGACGCTCGCCGTGGTGAAGCCCCAGAGCGCCTTCTTCGAGCGCCACGGCCCCGAAGGGCTCGTCGTGCTCCAGCGCGCGCTGAAGCGCTTCCGCGCCGCGGGCACCCTCACGCTGCTGGACGTGAAGCGCGGCGACATCGGGTCCACCATGGACGCCTACGCCGAATCGCTGTTCGGGCGGGGCAGCGCGTACGACGTGGACGCCGCCACCTTCACCGCGTACCTGGGCCTGGGCGCCCTGGCGAAGACGGTGGAGCGCGCGCGGGCCCACGGCGCCTGCGCCTTCGTCGTGGTGCGCTCGTC
>JAFADT010000878.1 GCA_023424585.1 Pseudomonadota bacterium | reverse complement strand
TACGAGCTCTACGTGCGCGGCTACGAGCGCAACCTGAGCGAGAAGGGCGGCGCCCCGGCGGCGAAGGCCAGGGCCAAGGCGAAGGGCAAGGCCAAGGGCCGCGCGAAGCAGGCCTCCAACGACGACGCGCCCGCGAAGCCCGCGGTGGTGCAGAAGTGGGACGAGTCCAAGGCGCAGATCGCCCTGTTCAACGCGGCCACCTACCGCGAGGGCCTGGGCCAGCTGAAGGCCGCGCTCAAGAACCGCGAGCACTACATCGAGCTGTGGCCCAAGTCGAAGGACTCCGAGGACGTCTTCCTGTCCATCGTGGACCTGCACGTGAAGCAGGGCGCGTACATGAAGGCCATCAAGCTCCTGGAGGAATACGAGCGCGACAACATGCGCTCCTCCAGCAAGTTCCTCATGGCCGAGGGCCGCATCGTCGGCATCTACGAGAAGATGAAGAAGACACGCGACGTGTCGCGCATGAACAAGCGCATCTTCGAGTACTTCGACCAGCTGCCCCGCCGTCAGCAGACCGCGCTGGAGAAGCCGGCGCTCGCCGCCGCCGCGCAGGCGAACCTGCTGGCCATCGAGCCGGACTGGCACGAGTTCAAGCGCCTGAAGCTGTACTGGGGCGTGCCGCCGTCGCCGGAGCGCTTCAAGGGCTCGCTGGCGGACAAGGGCCGCGCGCTGGAGGTGGTGCAGAAGAAGTACGTGCAGACCGTGGCCCTGGGCGCCCCGGAGCCGGCCATCTGCGCGCTGCAGCGCATCGGCCTCGCGTATGACCACATGGCGGAGCTCGTCGTGAACGCGCCCATGCCGCGCGGCCTGGACGAGGAGTCGCAGCAGGCCCTGCGCGACGAGTTCGCCAACCAGGCCCAGCCGCTCAAGGACAAGGCCACGGAGGCCTTCTCCAGCGCGGTGGCCAAGAGCCGCGAGCTGGGCGTGTTCAACGACTGCGCCGCGGCGAGCCTGAAGATCCTCCGCACCACCTACGCGCCGGACCGCTACCCGGAGGTGCTGGAGGAGAGGCTCGCGCTGAAGAACAAGGAGCTGGTGCTGGGCGGCGACCTGCTGGCCGCCGTGCAGGACATCCCGCCCCCGGTCACCAAGGTGGAACCGGAGAAGCAGGCCAGGAGCGAGGCGCTCAACGAGGACCTGTCCGCGCTGACCAACGCGCTTCGTCAGCAGACCGAGTCCGAGGTCGCCAAGCCCGCCGCCGCGTCCAAGGACGGCGCCCCCAAGAAGACCGTTGATGATCAGGAGCCGGAGGACTTCCTCTAATGAATCGCCGCATGCATCCGTTCCGCCCCCTCCTGCTGGCCACGCTGGCGCTGACCGCTGTCGGCTGCTCCACCACGAAGCAGGCGGCCCCGGCGCCCGTCGCCAAGCCCGTGGCCGCCCCCACGGGGCCGGTGTCCATCTCCAACCGCGCCATGCTGCTGTTCGATGACGCGGTGAAGTCCTTCGACGCGCAGAAGAAGGCCAAGGCGTTCGACTACCCGTCGCTGGAGCGCAAGTTCAAGGCCGCCCTGGAGGCGGACCAGAACCTGGCGGAGGCCGAGTACAACCTGGGCGTCATCGCCGAGCGCATGGGCAAGGCCGACGAGGCCAAGGCCCGCTACGCGTCCGCGCTCACCAAGAAGCCGTCCCTGCGCCAGGCCTCCGACAACCTGGCCATCATGAAGCAGAACAGCGGCGACGTGGCCGGCGCGGTGGCGCTCTACCAGGACGTGCTCACGCGCTACCCGGACGACGCGGGCTCGCGCGCGCGCCTCGCGGAGATCTACCGGCAGAACAACGACCACGACAAGGCGATGGAGCTGTCTCGCGCCGCGCTCATGCGCGACCCGATGAACACCAACGCCCTCAAGGTGATGATCCGCAGCTACCTGGACCGCAAGCAGCTGGCCATGGCGAAGCTGGTCGCGCTGCGCGCGGTGAAGCTGGACGGCGCGGATCCGGAGCTGCACCAGGCCGTGGGCCTCATCCTCCTCAAGGAAGGTGACACCGAGGGCGCGCGCCTGCAGTTCAAGAGCGCCCTGGAGGCGAAGGCGGACTACGTGCCCGCGCACGTGGAGCTGGCCCAGCTGGCGCTCGGTGCCGAGGACTTCCCCGGCGCGGAGGAGCACCTGCGCCGCATCCTGCAGGCGGATGGCAAGAACGCCGCCGCGCACGTGGACCTGGGCATCGCGCTCAAGGGCCAGGGCCAGTACGACAAGGCCATGCAGGAGTACGACGAGGCGGAGAAGCTCAACCCCGACCTGGGCGCCACGTACCTCAACCGCGGCATCATCCTGCACAAGGTGAAGGACGCCCCCGAGCGCGCGGTGGAGCTCTACAAGAAGTACATCGCGCTCGCCGGCGGCGAGGTCGCGCTCAACGCGGAGTCGCCCGTCTTCGGCCTCATGCGCGAGGCGGAGAGCATCGTGCAGGCCAAGCGCGAGGCGCAGGCCGCGGAGGCGCAGGCCAAGCAGATGGAGGCGCTCCAGGCGCAGCAGCAGGCCGCGATGAAGGCGGAGGAGGCGAAGCAGAAGGGCCAGACGCCGCCGCGGGGTGGCGCGACGCCCGCGTCCGGCACCACCCCCGAGTCGCAGGCCACGCCGGCCTCCGCCTCGGGCGCGCAGCAGCCGGCGGCCACCCCCGCGGGGGGCACGCAGACGGCCCCTGCCCAGAAGAATGCAGCCCCGGTGGACTCGGACGAGCCCACGGACGACCTGCTGTGATGTGGGAGACGCCCGCCAGTGGGTTCACGCTGGCGGCGCGGCTCGGGATGATGCGAACCTTGTGAGCCCCTCGCGCCTCAGGCGCGGGGGCCCACCATGCGGAAACACCAGTGGGCCAAGGGAAGGCCCCACGTGGAGGCAGGATGCGGACGTGGCTGATGCTGTGCGTGACGCTGTCGGTGGCCCCGGCCTTCGCCCAGGACGAGGGCGGCAAGGGGGAGGGTGGCGGCGCGAAGATGCAGAAGACGACCAACATCGACTTCGAGGACGACACCATCGAGGGTGACCTCACGAAGCCGGATGGCGAGTACGTCGAGGCGCGCAAGACCGTGAAGCACTCGAACCTCATCCGCATCCGCGAAGACTTCGAGGACAAGGTGATGCAGTCCGTGGGTGAGCTGTAGTCCCCCCACCACGGATTGAACCGGCGGCGGGAACCTTCCGCCGGCACCGTTGTCCAAGAGCGCCAAAGCCTACCGGGAGCCCTCCATGGCCGTACCCCTGACACTCAAGGTCTTCAAGGGCGACACGCTGGTCGCCTCCAAGGACTACGAGCGCGACATCATCAAGATTGGACGTCTCTCCTCCGCGCACCTGTGCCTGGAGGACGACAAGGTCAGCCGCATCCACTCCGTCATCGAGGTCGCCGCCGACGGCACCATGTCCATCATCGACATGGGCAGCGTCGAGGGCACCTACGTCAACGGCAAGCGCGTCAACAAGGGGCAGGTCTCCTTCGGTGACGAGGTGCGCGTGGGCGGCACCACCATCCGCCTGGAGAACCCGGCCGCCGTCGCCGCGGTGAACCTGGCCGCCGCCGTCGCCACGGCGGACGCGCCCACGGACAAGAACGCCACGGTCGCGCCGGTGGCTCCCGCCGAGGCCATCGCGCAGGCTGCCGCCGCGCCCGCCCCCGTGG
>JAFADT010000762.1 GCA_023424585.1 Pseudomonadota bacterium | reverse complement strand
GGCGTGCACGCGCGCTTCCACCACCCGCTCTGGCGGGAGCAGGGGCTGATGCGCCGCGAGGTGCTGGACATCTCCTTCTCCGGCCTGTGCATGCGCTGCCAGCCGCAGGACCTGCTCTTCCCGGGTCTGCTGCCGCCCCTCATCGAGCTGGAGCTGGGCGACGGCCAGCGCGTGAGCGTGCGCGGGGAGATCCGCTACGTCAGCGGCATGCGCGCGGACGGCACCGTGATGTGCGGCCTGAGCGTGCTGCCCTACTCCTCCGACGAGGCGCGCTGGGTGCGCTTCGTGTCCCAGACGCTGTCCCCGGCCACGCGCACCAGCGAGGGCCTGGTGGATCAGCTGTGGGACCTGTTCAACCGCTCCGGCTTCTTCAGCCTGGGCGGCAGCACCCCGGCGGAGTTCGAGGAGCTGAAGCAGAACTTCGCGTCGCTCGCGAAGCGCGCCGCGGAGGTGCCGCAGCTGTTCTGCAACGCGGTGTGGCCGTCCGAGCGCGGCATCGAGGCGACGCTGTCCTTCACCAAGCCGTACCGCCACGCGTGGCTGGGCCACCAGGTGGCGAAGCGGCCCGGCAAGCCGCCGACGGGGGTGCAGGAGGCGGGCGCCATCATGCGCGACCTCTACCTGCGCACCTTCGAGCACCCGCAGAGCGACCCGGACTTCCACTGGGTGGTGGCCTACGTGGAGGCCCTCAACCCGTGGATCAACAAGGCGCACGTGAAGTACGCGCAGCGGCAGATGGAGGCCGGCTCGCCCCTGGCGTTCACGCGGAAGATCCAGAAGATGAAGGCCTTCAGCCATGAGCTGACCGGCCGCGTGCACCCGTACAGCGTGGGCCCCGCCACCGCGAGCGAGCTGAGCCTGCTGGCGGCGACCATCTCGCAGCGCTTCCCCGAGTGCTACGTGCAGTCGTTGGACCTCACGCGCGACCGGCTGGACATGGGGCCCGTGACGGCGAAGTGGAAGAGCTACGGCATGGAGCGCGAGCGCACCGTCCTGGTCGCGCGCCGTGACGGCGTCCCCTGCGCCGCCGCCGTGGTGGAGCTGGGCCAGCTGGGCGCGAACCTCTTCCGCCTGCTGGACAACACGCGCCTGTTCCCGCTGCTGGAGGATGGGACGCGCGCGTACTCGGCGCTCCTGGACGCGGCCCGCCGCTGGTACGCCGAGCGCAACCGCCCCTCCTTCCTCTACCTGCGCGAGGACGAGGGCGGCGACTACATCCAGGAGTGCGGCCTGCACGACGGCCCGGATCCCTACCTGTGGATCATCTCCTCCAAGCTCGTCCCGGACTTCCTGGAGCACATCAGCGAACTCACCATCGGGCGCCGTGGTGCCCATTCCCGTTGAGGATCCCCCCATGACCAAGCCCCTCGTCGAAGAGCAGTACCTCCCCCACGTCGCCGACGTCCGCCACCTGCTGGCCACCGGCCCCCACGTGTCGACGCTGCTGGATCCGAACGTGGATCCCGCCCTCCTGGAGGCCTTCCTCATCCAGCTGTGTGCCCTGGGCGTCTACATGACGGAGCCCGTGGACGGGTGGATCCGCCGCGCCGGTGAGGCCTGTGTGAAGGTGGGCATGGTGGAGGTGGGCGAGAAGCTGATCACCCACGCCAAGCACGAGGCCGGGCACCACCTGATGATGGTGGAGGACACGAAGAACCTGGTGGCCAGTTGGAACGCGCGCCGCTTTCCCAAGCTGGACGCGGAGGCCCTGATGGCCCAGGCCCCCACCCAGGCCATGCAGGAGTACCGGCAGATCCACGAGGACACCATCGCCAGCGCCATGCCGGGCGGCCAGGTGGCCATCGAGTACGAGATCGAGAACCTGTCCGTGGTGTTCGCGCCCCGGCTCATCGAGCAGTGCAAGCGCGTGCTGGGCCCGGACGTGATGAACTCGCTGTCGTTCATCAAGGAGCACGTGGAGCTGGACGTGGGCCACACGGCGCTCAACGAGGTCATGCTCAACAAGCTGCTCAGCCAGAAGCCCGAGCACGCGGCGACCATCGCGAAGACGGGCGCCCGGGCCCTGGACATCTACCTGCGCTTCTACGGCGACTGCATGGCGAAGGCGAAGCAGCTGCTCCAGTCCGCCGCCGCCTGAGGCCTCAGGCCCCCAGCTGCGCCGCGCGGCGCGAACCGCGGCTGCTCCAACGCGTGAGCGGACGGACGGCCTGCTTCAGCGCCGCGTGGACCTGCGCGACCCCCGCCTGGTTCGTGGCCGCGTAGACGTAGCGGTCCGGGCGGAGGACGACCAGGTCCGAGCCGTGCTGGGCGAACCACTCGCCCAGCTTGCCCTCCAGGTCCACCACCTCGCCGGAGCGGCCCGCGCCGGAGCGCGCCGCCGGCGCCACGGACAGCCACACGCCGCCCATATCCTCCGCCATCGCCCTGGCGGCCTGCTGGACCTCCGCGGGCGCGCCCGGCCGCGTCAGCACGGCGAAGCGGTGGCCGATGACGTCATCCAGCGGGCGCTCCCCCTCCTCGCCGTGCTCCACGCGCGGCTGCGGGAAGTAGGCGCCCTCCGCCGCCTGCTTGGACCTGCCGCGCTTGCCGCCGAAGAGGAACCCCTCCGCGAGGAAGAGGTTCGGCTTCATCTTGTACTCGCGGATGAAGGGGCCGGTGACGGGCATGTGGTACAGCAGCTTGATGAAGGCGTTGCGCGCGCGGGCCATGAACGGGCCGCCCGACGACAGCATCGAGCCCAGCGAGTCCGACAGGCGCATCATCTCCGCGGCGTGCGGCCGGCGCTCCACCTCGTAGGTGTCCAGCAGCGACGCGTCCGCCGCGCCGCCCAGCACGTACGCCAGCTTCCAGGTGAGGTTCGCCGCGTCGCGCAGGCCGGAGCACAGGCCCTGCCCCAGGAACGGGGGCATCAGGTGCGCCGCGTCGCCGAGCAGGAACACCCGGCCCACCCGCCACTTCTCCGCCATGCGGCTGTGGTAGGCGTAGAGGTTGACGCTCTTCACCTTCACGGTGTCCGGGTCGATGAACGGGGCGATGATGCCGCGCACGTACTCGGGCGTCTTCACGTACTCCAGATCCTGGCCCGGCTTCACCACCGTGTCGAAGCGCATCTCGTCGTGCGCGGTGCGCGTCACGATGCCCACGCGCTCCGGGCCGCAGGGGTAGTAGGTGAAGTCCGGCGCGGACGACGGCGTCTCCACGGAGATGGCCAGCGCGTGCTCCAGCGCCGTGGTGCCCTCCAGCTTCAGGCCCAGCCGGCGGCGGATGCCGCTCTTGGCGCCGTCGCACGCCAGCAGGTAGCGCGCGCGCACCGTCACGGTGCGGTTGGCGACGTTGTCCTTCACGCGCACGGACACGCCGTCGTCGTCCTGCATGAAGGACTCGACCTCGTGGCCGCGCCACAGGGTGACGTGCGCGAAGCGCTCGAGGCCGCGGTGCAGCGACGCCTCCAGGCGCGGCTGGTTGAAGAGCGCGCCGATGTAGTGGCCATTGGGGCGCTCCACCTTGGTGAAGTCCACCTCGGCGAGCATCCGCATCTCGTCGTCCACGTAGGTCATCTTCAGGCACGGGTGGAAGCCCGGCCCCAGCTCGCCCGTGAGGCCCACGGCCTGGAAGATGCGCTGCGCTTCATCGTCCGCGTTGATGGCGCGGGACTGCGTATGCGCGGTGGTCTCCTTCTCGATGACCACGGTGCGCAGCCCGTACTGCCCGAGCAGGTTCGCCGCCATGGCACCCACCGGGCCGCTTCCGACGACGATCACATCAACAGATTCCGGAGCCATTACTCCCTCCCGTTGTGTGCGAGCTGATCCGCTTTGAACCGTGCGACCGGACGACCGAAGCCCCCCTCGGTCGTAAGTAATAATACCTATAAACACCGGCAACCCCACCCCCGAGACACTGTTTTCAGCGTGCTCCCGGTTGCCGCCCCCCGAGTCAAAATCACCCGGTCCGCGCCCTTCCGACCGCCTGCTAATCAAACGCACCCCTCCAGAAACCTTGCGGCCGCGGATCATTCTCCACGGCGCATGTCTGGCTTTCTGGCTGTGTTTTCCTGCAACGCTTCAAAGTTTCGTGATGGCGGCAGGGAATCGGGGGTTTGTTCGGATTCCAGGGGCAGCGGATGTGTGCCAATGCCCCTGGAAGGCGCCCCTTGTACGTCGGTCGGGACTGGGCGACAGTGCTGGAGTTTCCTTCCCCCCGAGCCCCTTGGAGCGCCCAGCGATTATGCCCCGACTGCAACTTTTTGAATTAGAGGATCAGCCCTGGTTCCCGAAGGTGCTGCGTCGGGGGGTGACGGACTTCCTGGCGTTCGTGTGGAGCCTGTCGGACGACCGCTATTCGGAGTTCGTGAAGCGGCTCAAGGTCGCGATGGAGGCGATGGGGGAGACGCAGCTGCTGGACATGGCGTCGGGCAGCGCGGGGCCGGTGCCGAAGCTGATTGAGATGCTGGAGACGCAGGAGGGCTACAAGGCGACGGCGCTCCTGACGGACCTGTACCCGGAGGTCTCCGCGTTCGAGAAGGCGAAGGCGGCGAACCCGGGCCGCATCGACTACGTGACGACACCCGTGGACGCGACGGCGGTGCCCGCGACGTACAAGGGCTTCCGCATCATGTGCAACTCGTTCCACCACCTGCCGCCGGACATGGCGCGCAAGGTGCTGGCGGACGCGGTGGCCCAGCGCCGGGGCATCGCCATCATGGAGCTGGTGGAGCGGCGCGGGCCGGCCATCGCGATGACCGCGGCGGCGCTGATCAACGTGCCGCTGACGACGCCGTTCATCCGCCCCATCCGCGCGGATCGGCTCGCCCTCACCTACCTCATGCCGCTCATCCCCATCGCGGCGGCGTTCGACGGCGTGGTGTCCTGTCTGCGCACGTACTCCGTGGAGGAGATGCGCGAGCTCACCCACGGCCTGAGCGACGACTACGTCTGGGAGATCGACCGGCTCACCAACCCGGGGAACCCCTTCGGCCTGATGATGCTCATTGGCCGACCTGCCCATCCCTCGCAGGCCTGAGCGGGGTGTCAGCAGGAGGTCACTGACGCCCCGGGCCGACGCGGGGCGTCGTGATTTCCAGGTTTGAAGTGGCTTCAATGGCCGCTCCTTCAAGGAGGAGCAGGCTCATGGAATGGCTCGAATTCAAGCGCTGGTCACCCGAAGTCCAGCATGCGCTGGCACTGCAGGCGGCCCGGTTGGGCCAGACGGCGATGCACGCCGAGCCGCCGCGGCCAGCCACGACGACGGTCTCGGCGCACCGCCTGTGCACGCTGCTGCGCCAGTACCCGCGCACCAACCCCTGGGGACACCCCGCGTCGGAGTGCTGAGGCGCGGCTGAGGTGCCCGCCCCGTCCGTGGGAGCACCACGGGCGGGACGGGAGCGGGGGGACGTTCAGGCCCCGGCAGGGGTCCAGGACACGCGCAGGTGCTGGATGGAGCGGATGGTCAGCGACTGCGTGGTGCCGAAGTCCGGGTTCTCCTCCAGGCGCGGGTCCGCGAGCTGATCCAGCAGCAGGTTGGTGGCGATCTGCGCCTCCAGCCGGGCCAGCGGCGCCCCGATGCAGAAGTGGATGCCCCGGCCGAAGCCCAGGTGCGTCGGGTGGTGCCGGTTGATGTCGAAGTGGTCCCCGTCCGGGAGCAGCGAGGCGTCACGGCTTCCGGACGCGTAGAGCAGGAGCAGCCGCGAGCCCTTGGGCAGCGCGACGCCCGCCAGCTCCACGTCCTCCGTGGTGGTGCGGATCATCCCGTGCGCCACCGAGTCGAAGCGCAGCGTCTCCTCGATGAGGTGCGGCACCAGCGAGCGGTCCTCGCGCAGCCGCTGCCAGAGCCCGGGCTGGAGCAGGGCCTGCTTCCAGCACTGGGCGAGCAGCGCCGTGGTCGTCTCATGGCCCGCGGCCAGCATGCTGCCGGCGATGGCGATGATCAGCTCCGGCAGCGTGAGCGCTTCGCCGTCCGCGTCGGTGGTGACCAGGTAGCTGCTCAGGTCGTCGCGGGGCTCGTCCTCGCGGGCGCGGATGAGGCGGGCGACGTAGTGCTGGAAGGTGACCCAGCTGCGAGCGAGCGGCGGCTGCTCCTCCGGCGGGACGCGGGTGAAGATCATCCGGAAGAAGTCGTCGCACCAGCGCTTGATGTCCGCCATGTCCTCCTGGGGCACGCCCACCATGCCGAGGATGACCCGCACGGGCAGCGGGTACGCGAACTCCGTCACCAGGTCCGCGTGTCCCCGGCGCGCGAAGGCCTGGACGAGCTCCTCGGCGACGGCGCGGATGGGGCCCTCCTGAGCGGCGATGCGCTGGGCGGAGAAGCCGCGCCCCAGCAGCTTGCGCAAGCGGGTGTGCGCGGGCGGATCCGAGTTGATCAGGCTGTCCGCGAGGGGATAGCCCTCGGCGAGCACCGAGAGCGTCTGCGGGGACAGCACCGAGCCCATGTTGCCCAGATCCGCCGACGAGTAGCGCGTCGGATCCTTCAGCACGTGGCAGATG
>JAFADT010000750.1 GCA_023424585.1 Pseudomonadota bacterium | reverse complement strand
TGCGTGACGTGACGGCGAGCAAGGCCCTGCGCCGCGCGGGGAGGGTGCTCTTCGCTGGTGGGCTGGTGGGCTCGCTGGGCGCCCGGATGGTGGGGGCGATGTTCTCCTCCGAGGTCGCGCGGGGCATCGGCATCGTGCTGCTGGTGTGGATGGGGCTGGTGCTCTACGTGCTCATGTTCACCCTGGGGCTGGACGTGGTCCGGGGCGTGCTCACCCAGGCACGCAGGCTTCCGGAGCCACCGTCGCCGGAGCGGCGCGCCTTCCTCGCCAGGGGGCTCGCGGCGGGCGCCACCGTGGCGGGCGCGGCGGTGAGCACCCACGGCACCTGGCGCGCGTTCCACCCGCCGGACGTGAGGGACATCCCGGTGCGGCTGCCCGGGCTGCCCAAGGCGCTGGAGGGCTTCACGCTGGTGCAGCTCACGGACATCCACATCGGCGGCGTGTTGCAGCGCCGCTTCGTGGACGAGCTGGTGGCGCGCACCAACGCGCTCAAGCCGGACCTCATCGCGGTGACGGGCGACCTGGTGGACGGCTCGGTGCCGGAGCTGGGGCGCTACGCGGCCGGCTTCGGCGCGCTCAAGGCCCGGCACGGCGCGTACTTCGTCACCGGCAACCACGACTATTACTCCGGCGTGGAGGCCTGGACGGAGTTCGTGCGAGGGCTGGGCATCACCGTGCTGCGCAACCGCGCGGTGACCATTGGTGACGCGGGCGCGTCCTTCGACCTGCTGGGCGTGGACGACTGGAGCGCGAGCCGCTTGGGGGAGTCCGGTTACGACCTGGACGCGGCGATGAAGGGCTTCAGGCCGGACCGGGCGTCGGTGCTGCTGGCGCACCAGCCCTCCAACTTCGAGGTGGTGGCCCAGCGGGGCGTGGGGCTCCAGATCTCAGGGCACACGCACGGCGGGCAGATGTTCCCGGGCAACGTGCTGGGCCGACTCATCTGGGGCGAGACGAACGCGGGCCTGAGCCAGCGGGGCGACTCGCAAATCTATGTCAGCCGCGGGTGCGGCTTCGTGGGCCCGCCCATGCGCGTCGCCGCGCCCCCGGAGATCGCTCGCATCATCCTGCTGCCGGGCTGAGGGACGCGGCTCACGGTTTGCGGTGGGCTCCGTCCAGGAGCAGGCCGTCCTCCTGGAGGATGGTCGGCCCGGGCCGGGGCCTCCCATACAAGAGCCCCGAGGCGATGCGCAGCGGCGCGGCCCACGCGGGCTCGTCGCGCACCACCACGTCCTCGCCGCCCATGCGGACCACCATGCCGTCGGGGGCCACCACGGAGAAGCGCAGCGGTCGCCCCAGCGCCGCCTGGAGCGCGGCCATGGTCGTCTCGTCCTCCTGCGAGAAGGCCAGGGGACCTTCCGGGTGGCTGTGGGTGATCTCCACCAGCAGGTCCCGCAGGCTCCAGATGGCTTCCCAGCGGGAGCGGGAGTCCGGAAGCGCCAGGGGATCGTCGAACGAATCCCCCCACATCACCCGGTCCCCTGGTCCGATGAGCAGGCACACCTCGCGCGTCGTCGACATTCCGTTCGTCCTCCCAAGTGGCCCTTACCGACGCGTGGAGAGAGTCCGGTCGGACACGTGGCTTCAGGCGTGCCGGGTGATGACCAGCGCGTCCGTGTCGATGGCTTCCCGGAGCACGGACGGCAGGCTCTCCAGCGTGACCTGGGCGTCCGCGCCCGCGAGGCACACGCCCGCGTCGCGCACGCGCAGCGTCGCGGCCTCCACGACCGTGACGAAGCGCTCGCCCATGAACGTGTAGACGACCTCCAGCAGGCCATCTCCCAGCCGGCGGTGGCCCAGCAGCCGCGCGCCGGCCTTGTCCAACGCGTGCTCCACCCGTGCGCCGACGTCGGACTCCGCGCGCCAGTGCTCCCGGCGAGCGGAGGCCCGGCCGTTCCGCGCGCCTGGAGGCTGGGATGAAACGTGCGCGTCCCACAGGCGGGCCTCCGCGCGGTGGCGGGCCTCCCACCGTTCGCGCTCGCGCCCTGACAGCGGCCGGGCGATCTCGCGCCCCTCCGCATCCTGCCATGCCGCTTCCGTTCCGTGCCTGGGGTCGGTCCACGCGTGCGGCTCCGCGATGGGCTCCTGAAGCATCCGCACGCGGGCCGCTGCTTCGCGCCGGGCCTCCAGCTCCGCCTGCATCCGGAGGAATCGCGCCCGCTCCTCCGCCAGCGCGCGCAGGCAGCGCTCCGCCTCCGCGCGCCCCTCGCGCGCCACGTCGAGCACCCGCGCACGGGCCTCCACGGGCGCGAACGGGATGCCCGTGCCGCGAGACGCCGTCTCCAGCACCGAGAAGCCGAACGCCGCGCGCAGCGCCGCGCCGACACCACGCGCGTCCCCCAGCGGGCGGTCCTCCTCCAATGCTCGGCGCGCCGCCTCCTCCGCGTCGCCCTCGAACTCCACGCCCTCGAAGAGGAGCGTGCCGTCATGCCAGCGCCGCGCCGTCACCGGCGACAGGCGCGGCGGCTCCTCCTCCGGCATCAACGCCAGCGGTTCAGCCACCGCGCCCTCGCGCACCAGCCGCGTCCCCCAGAGGTGGCCCCGCACGCGCGGCAGCGCCTCCAGTCCTTCCGGAGACGCCGGTTCGCGCGCGGTGGCCTCGCGGCCCTTCACCTCGAAACGCCACCAGCCCGGGGCGACGGGCTGGGGAACGCGCAGGCGGCGTGAAGGCGCGTCCACGGTCCCGCCGCCGAAATACGGCAGCACCGCCGACTCCACCTTTCCGAGCAGCTTCCGGTAGTCCACGCCCCTGCCTCCCGCTTCACGCCACCTTCAACAGCGGCGTGCTCATCACCCGGTCCACCCAGCCGGACTGGCTGGCCCCCGCCGCGCGCGGAGCGTCCATCAGCGCCTGGAGCACGCGCGGCACCTGATACGGGTCCGCGAACTGCCCCACGCTCACCTCGCTGAAGGGCACGCCCAGCTGCTTCGCGCCCGAGCGCACCGTGCTGCCGCGCGCCCCCGCCACGCTCACCAGCAGCGCCATGGCCGCCACGCTGTAGCCACACGCGTGGAAGGCCCGGGCGAACTGGTCGCCGGCCTCGCCCGCCTCGTCACCCACCACCATCACCACCAGCTTCGCCTCCGCCGGGATGCGCACCCCGGAGCGGTGCAGCGCGTGGACCCCGGCCGCGTGCACCGTGCCGCCAAACGCCGTGAGCCTGGACAGCATGTGCTGCACCGCCGTGCGGTTCGCCGCCTTGGGCTGAAGCACCGTGCCCATGGTGTCGAACGCCGCCACGTGCAGCTTGTCCAGCGGGAAGCCCGCGAGGATGCGCGACAGCGCCTCCTTGGACTGCTCGATGGCGCCCTCCATGGAGCCCGACTTGTCGATGAGGAACATCACCCGCACGTCCGTCTCCGCCGTCGCCTCCGCCACCGCCTTCTTCACGGCGTTGTCGCTCGCCTCCTCCAGCTTGCGGCGCACGTCCTCGCTCCGGACGTTCTTCGCGATGTTCAGCGAGCGCTGATCCGTGGCGCTCGCCACCGCCCGCTCCCAGCGCGCCTTCACGGACGGCTCCTGCAGCAGGCCCAGCTCCTCCAGCGTGGGCGTCATCAGCCGCAGGTCGCGGTCCGACAACGACGGCAGGAGCGTGGCCAGGATGGCGGGCGTGAGGCCCACGTCCTTCGGCAGCCGGCCCACGACCTCCTTGTAGGAGAGCCGCTCCAGTTCGATCCACTCGCAGATCTCCGCCTCGGAGAGGCCGTCGAAGCGCTCGCGCTTCACCAGCGTGAGCCCCCGTAGCCCCACCTGCCGGTGGCCGCCGTCCGCCTGCTTCTGCTTCCAGCCGAGCACCTCGAAGAAGCCCTGCGACTGGGGCTTGTAGCCCGCCTTGCGCGCCAGCCGCTTCAGCGTCTCCTTGTAGCCCGCCTTTACCAGGCCCTGGAGCATGGGCAGGTTCGCCTCGCGCGCGGCCAGCCACTTCTGCGCCACGCGCTTCCAGCGGCCCAGGGGCGGCTTGCGCGACGCCGGGTCTCCGAAGCCCGCGGCGCGGTTGAGGCGCGCGATCTCCGGCGTCTCCAACAGCTCCGCCACGCGCAGCACGGCCTTGGGCGTGAGCATCCGCGTGGAGTGGCGCACGTAGTGCAGCACCATGGCCTCGCCGATGGCGCGGTAGTCGTCGTCGTGGAAGGCGATGGTCCCCTGGCCGTCGCGCACGGGCTGGCCCGCGTGCTCCTGCACCAGCATCAGCGCGCAGGTGGCCACCTTCAGGTCTCGCCAGTCCGTCTGCGTCAGCGCGTAGGACGCGAAGTGCGCCATCAGCGTCGGGTTCAGGCGGTAGAGCTCCAGCAACTGGCCGTACAGCTTCACCGCGGCGGGCACGAACAGGCCCGGCGCCACCTTGCGGCCGCGGGCCTGCGCCTTCGCGTCCGCGCTGGCGGTGGCCACCCAGGTGCCGTCCACGTCCAGGCCGGGGCGGTGGTGCCACAGGTGGGCGGAGCCGCCGAGCACCACGTCGAGCAGCCGCTCGGCTGGGCCGCGCTGCGTCTCCGGAAGGGTCGTCTGGGTGCGAGCGGTCATGGCGGTCGTCCCCCTTTCGGGACGGAGGCATGCCTGGAGGGGCTGCCTGAGGTGGGAGGGAGGAAGTGAGCGCCCGAGTGAGGAAGCCGGAAGGCTGAATGAACGGTTCAGTGCCGGACCGCCGGCGGCCCCCCGCCTCGTGAGCGGAGGGGTGGAGTCGAACCACGGCGTGTAGGGCCTCTTCGGCCGGGCGCTCGAAAGCGATGCGCCCCTGGACGCCCCCCGGCCGGAATCCTGACGGCGCGATTCCGGGCCTTCTTCCGGGGCCTTGCGGGCCTGCCCGTCCCTCTTTGGAGAAGGCCCGCCGCGTCATGCGCGACGGGCGAGGAAAGCGCGTCAGGAAACGCGGGAGGTGGGCGTCAGGGGCCCCTGTAACCAGTCGGAGGCTGTTCGCGGATGCAACGTGTTAATTTGCCGCGCCACATCCCCGTAACCCAACCTCCCGGGACGAGGACCTCCCGGGACAGCCTCCAGGGTCTCCCGGTGTACGAGCAGCTCACGGATGAGGAATTGTTCGCGGAGGTGACGCGGCGCCGAGCCACGGGCGAGGCCGTCGGGACTCCGCTGGGGGCCCTGTGCGCGCGGTGGGCGCGCCCGGCCCGGTACGTCATCAGCAGGATCCAGGGCAGCTACGGACGGGGCTCGCCGGCGGACGCCGACGAGCTCTTCCAGGACGCGGTGGGGAAGTTCATCGACCGGGGCCTGGACCAGTTCCGGGGCGTGTCCGAGCAGATGCCGGGCAGGAGCGCGTCTCCCAAGACGTTCTTCCTGCGCATCGTCAAGCACGTCGCCATCGACTTCTACCGGCGGCACCGGGAGGAGCTGGCGCCCGCGCCGGCCTCGCCCGACGACGTGATGGAAGAGACCCCGTCCGAGGTGGCCCGGGCGGTGGAGGGCGCACGGCGTCGCGAGGAGCGCGCCGAGGCGCAGGAGCTGTACTGGGCCGCCTACGCCAGGCTCCAGCAGGAGCACCCGAAGGAGGCTTCCGCATGGGAACTCTATCACCACGAGGACGTGGAGGATCACGAGGAATGCGCACGTCGTTTGAACATCAGCGTGGTGAACTCGTACAAGCGCGTCAGTCGCGCCCAGGCATACCTGCGCTTGTACCTGCTGGAGTTGCAGCGGGACGGACTGCCGGAGGACCAGTCGTGATGCCCCGCGGGGGCATGCCGTCCTCCGCCCTGCCCGGGATGCCGCGATGAAGAGCGATGCGCTGTCTCGCTACCAGGCCCGGTTCGCGCGCCTGGGCGCGGGCCCCCTCGCGGTGGGTGAGCTGTTGGAGGTGGTGGGGGACGTGCTGCGCCGCTCGGACCGGCTCGGCACCGACGGGGTGGAGGAGGCCTTGAAGGGCCTCGGCCGTCCCGAACTGGAGGCCTGGCTGGCCCAGCAGAAACCGCAGGCGCTCCAGCCGGTGCTCCTGCGCGCCGCCGAGGAGTCGATGGAGGTGGCGCTGGGCGAGGAGGGTGACGAGGCGGAGCTGTGGCGCGCCTCCGCGCTGGAAGGGCTGGCCGCGCGGGACCGGGCCGCCTCCGCTGCCCGCGCGCTCGTCACCTGGGAGATGTTGAAGGGCCCGTTGGACGGGGAGGCGGGCGCTGCCCGCGAGCGCTTCCTCGGAGCGTTGGGGCACCTGGACACCGCGCTGCGCCCCCGGGCGCGCTGGTTCATCCCGCTCAACGCCGAACGCCGCGCCGAGCGCGACCTGCTGGACCCCGTGGAGCGCCCCGGCGCCTGGTGGTTCTCCGCGCGGGCCGGCTGCGATGACCTGGTGGCGTCCTGGACGGGCCGCCCCATGCGGGACCCGGAGCACCTGAAGGACTGCGCCAGCTGCCGCGCGGACCGGGCGGACACCGCGGTGGTGGACACGCCCCCGCGCCGCCACCTCACGGACGACGAGCTGTGGCGGCTGGACTCGGGCGAGATGAGCCGCGAGGAGCGCGAGCGCGTGGAGGCCCATACGGCCAGCTGCGGCGAGTGCGCGCAGGCCGTGCTGGCGCTGGAAGAGGGCGACGCCGCCATCGAGGAAGCGCTGGAATTGGAGGAGGACGGGGCGCAGGCCCCGCGCGCGGCGCGCGACTCGCGCGCGGACGTGGCCCGGCGCCCGGGCGCGGCCCGTCTTCCGGAGCACCGCGAGGTGCTGGAGGAGCGGCGCGACTTCCGCGTGGTGCTGGTGCGTGAGCGTCAGCGGCTGAGGCTGCTGGTGCAGCCCCTGGGCGCGCGGCCCGTGACGGCCGCCGTCTTCCTGTCGCCCGGGCGTCCGTCGCTCAAGCCGACGCAGGGGCCGGAGGGGCTGTCCTTCGACCTGTCCACGGCGCTGGCCACCGGCGCGCACTCGGCCCACCTCACGGTGCAGGCCGGGCAGGAGACGCTGGAGCGCGACTTCGCGTTCTGAAGCGCCGCGGCGGAAGGCGGGGCGGGGCCCTTCCTTCCCGCGTCCGCCGGGCCTTCAGCGGGACCGCGTGGCGGGGCGGTTGCTTCCGGCGGAGTTGTCCGGCTGCGGAGAGCGCACCGGGGGGCCCGGCACCGGCGTCGTGAAGGGTGACGGGTCGCGGCGGAAGCTGTTGGCGAGGAAGGACACCACCAGCTGCGTGAGCGGCGGCCGGGTGGCGAGCGCGACGCCGCACACGTCGATGCGGTCCATCTCGTGCACGCCCTCCAGCTGCCGGTAGACGTTGCAGCCCTGCTCCGCGTGGGCCGTCCGGTCCCGCGCCAGCTTCCGCTCGAAGACGCCCCAGCGCATGTACAGGAGGTCGGGGCTCAGGCGGATGTCCACGGGGCCGGTGCCCCAGGTGCCCTGGATGCGCGTGGTGGGGCCGCCCGCGTGCACCTTCACGCTCAGCGGGTAGTTGCGGTAGGTGCCGTTGACCTCGATGCCGTGCTCGAAGAGCTCGTCGCCCACGGTGCCCTGCCACAGCTGGCCCTTGCCCTTCACGAGCGGGGTCTCCGTCTGCACGCGCAGCGCGTCGAACCAGTAGTAGCCCACGCGGCCCAGCCGCTCACCGTTGTTCCAGGCGAGGGACTGCGGCGCGTCCTCCAGGCCCTGGGGGCCGGAGGGCAGTGGCTGCGGAGGGGTGAGCAGGTTGGTGGTCTTCACCGACGCGTCCACCGTCTCGAAGCGCACGCCGCCGAGCCACGCCTGGCCGGTGCCGCTCATGATGAGGCCCGCCATGATGGTGGTGGCCTCTTGCGGCACGTCCAGCACCACGTCGTAGCGCTTGCAGCCGTGGGTGCCCACCAGGGCGCGCGACTGCATGTTGTCGAAGGCGAGCGGCTGCCTGGGGTCGGCGCCCTCGACGCGCATCCACAGCCCCGCCCAGCCCTTCACGTCCTGGTGGCGCACGACCGCGGAGAAGCGCAGGCGCTTGCCCCGGAAGTCCTGCGCGCCGAAGGCCTGCATGAAGGTGCCGAAGCTGTCCGTGGCCTCGGTGCGCGAGCGCAGGAAGGCGCTGCGCGTGCCTTCGCACGGAGAGGCT
>JAFADT010000723.1 GCA_023424585.1 Pseudomonadota bacterium | reverse complement strand
CCTGCGAGCCCGGCGTAGGGAGGCTCAGGGTGTCCAGCGTGGAGACATAGAGCTCCGCCTCGGAGGCGGGCGCGGTGGCCGTGCCCGCGTTGCAGACGCGCACGTCGGCGAGGAAGCCCCTTCCTGGCTGGGCGCTCGCGGGCGTGCGCACCTCGGAGACCACGAGGTCCGGGCCGAGGCCCACGCCCATCAGCCCGCGGACGAAGCCGTTGTTGGTCTCATCCAGCTCCTGCACCTGCTGCTGGGTGTCGATGCTGGCGCCCAGATAGAAGGCGGTGCCGGGCTGCCCCGGGGGCGGCAGCGCGTTGCCGGTCACGGCCCGCGTGACGCACTGGTGGGCCTCCAGCGGCCCCACGTCCACCTCGCCCACGGTGAGCTGCTGGGTGGGGGGCGGCGCGTTGGGGGCGGGCACCTCCTGGGTGGGGGTCGTGGACAGGTACACCTGGAGGAGCGTGCCGCCGCCCTGGGGGAGCGCGGCCGCGGAGCCCTGGTTGCAGACCTTCACGGTGGCGGTGAAGGCGGCCCCGTCGAGCACGCTGTCGGGGGCGCGCAGCTCGGTGATGACCAGGTCCGCGCCGTGGTCCAATGAATGGCTTTGACTGCGTACGGGCGGCGCGTCGGACGACGCGCCTTCACTTCCGCAGCCGGTGATGACGAGGGTGCCGGCGATGAGCAGGCACGCGTGTCTCCATGACGGCGTGAGCCGTGGCATGTGCTTCTCCTGATGAGGGTAGGGATTCGACATCCCCACGCGCGCTGGCCGCCGGGCCCGGTTCAACGTCGCGGGGACATCCAAGGGAATCCCTCAACGGCGCGGAGCCGATGAAATTCAAACCCGACAGGACGATTCCCTGGCCTGAAAAGACAATCGCCGGCCGGGGCAGCCCCGGCCGGCGACGCCAGCTCAGCCGATAGGGATTTCCGGGTGGGTAACCCTTACTGCGCCTGTCCGATGGGCGTGGCCATCGTCCGCGCGTTGTTGTCCCGGATCAGGTCCGGCATCGCGCCCTGCGCGTCGACGAGGGCGCCCAGGTAGAGGGACTGCCCGGGCGTGGCCGCGGGGGGACGGATGACGGAGCCCTGCACCGGCAGCGTGGTGCACTGGCCCGCCGCCAGCGCGGACACCATGACGTTGCCCACGGGCATCTGCACCTGGGTGTACGGCGGCTGGCCCTGACCGGGCACGTAGAGGGACTTCTCCGTGGAGATGAGCAGGTCCACCGGCGCGGAGCCGTACAGGGGCAGGTTGCCCTCGTTGCAGACCTTCACCTGCGCGCTGAAGGCGCTGTACGGCGGCAGGTTCGCGGGCGCTGTCACCGAGCGCACCACCAGGTCCGGGCCGTCGCCCAGGACGAGCCGTGACGTCACGCGGGTGTTGTTGTCCTCGCGCAGCTCCAGCACCTGGTTGAAGCTGTCCACGCGGGCCCCCAGGAAGAGCGGGCTGCTGGGGTCGCCATGGTACGGCGGGGGCGCGGAACCGCTGACGGGCGTCGTCACGCACTGGCCCACGGCGAGCGGCGGCAGGGCCACCTCGCCCACCACGGACTCCGACGGAGCCGGGGGCGGGAACAGCGTGGACAGCGTCTCTCCCATCGACACGACGCCCATCACCTGCGAGGGACCCGCGGGATCCGCCCCCGCGTTGCAGACCGTCACGTTCATCGTGAAGGGGCCGTAGGGGCTGGCGCTGGCGGGGCCGGTGACGTCCGTCACCACGAGGTCCGGACCATTGCCCAGGACGAGGGGGCCGGCGACGCGCGAGTTGTTGTCCTCCCGCAGCTCCAAGTGTTGCTGGTACACGTCCGCCAGGGCCACCAGGTACAGCGGCTGCTGCGGCGCGGCCTCCGGCGGCGGCGCGGCGTACACCGACTTGGGGTACAGCGCGCAGGCACCCGGCTGGAGCGACGACACCTCCACCGTGCCCACCTGCGTCTGCGCCGGCGGCGGGCCCGGGTTGGGAGACACCGCCGTGGGCGTGGTGGACAGGAAGAGGCCCACCGTGGAGGGCGGCGCGAGCTGGGGGCCCTCGTTGCAGACCTTCACGTCCGTCCACAGCGAGGCGCCGGGCTTGACGCTGGAGGGCGCCGTCAGCGAGCGCACCACGAGGTCCGGGCCTGACCCCACGCCGATGCGGGAGAAGGCGGACGCGTTGTTGTCCTCCCGCAGCTCCAGGAGCGACGCCTGCCGGTCCACCACGGCGCCCACGTACAGCGTCGGGTTCGGCGGGGTCGCCCCGGGCGGCACGGCGCCGTAGCCGCTCACCTGGCGGGTGGCGCACTCCCGCGCTTCCAGCGCGGGCACGTTCACCGAGCCCATCATCATGGCGGTCGCGGGCGGCGGACCCACCGTGAGGGTCAGCGAGGGCTCGGCCGAGATGTACACCTCCAGCATCGAGTCCGAGGAGCGCGTCGTGCCCACGTTGCAGACCTTCGCGGACACCGTGAACGGACCGGAGACCGGCATGTGGGGGGGCGCCTCCAGCGAGACGACCGTGAGGTCGGGCCGCGAGCCCACGCCCACCCGCGTGTCCGCGCGCGTGTTGTTGTCCTCGCGCAGCTCCTGCACGCTCCGGGGCAGGTCCACGATGGCGCCCAGGTACAGGGGCTGCTCACCGAGAGGCGAGTACGGGCGGTAGGCATACCCCTGCACCGTGCGGGTGGCGCACTGGCCCGCGGGCAGCGGCGGCACGCTGGCGTTGCCCACCGGAGCCTCCGTCTGGGGCCGGGGCTGGGACGACGGGGCCGCCAGCGACGACCCGGTGGACAGCACCACCAGCACGTCCGCCGGGTTGGAGGACGTGGTGCCCGCGTTGCACACCGTCACCGTCGCCTGGAGCGGGTCGCCCTGGCGCACGCTCGCGGGCCCCGTCACGGCGCGGACCACGAGGTCCGGCCCGTTGCCCACGCCCACCGGGCCCTGCACGAACGCGTTGTTGTCCTCGCGCAGCTCCACGACGCCCGCCTGCGCATCCGCGATGGCGCCCAGGTACAGGGGCGCGCCCGGCTGGACCGGAGCGGGCGGCGGCTGGGCGCTGCCGGTGAGGGGCACCTCTCGGCACTGACCCGCGGACAGGCTGCCGATGGTCGTGCCGCCGATCATCGACTGCGTGGCGGGGGGAGGGCCGGATGGCAGCGTCAGGCCATTCACCGTGGACAGGTACAGCTGCACGGCGGCGTTGGAGCTGGGCCCCGTGCCCGTGTTGCACACCGTCGCGGTGGCGCTGAAGGACTGGCCCGGCGCCAGGCTCGCCGGCGCGTCCACCCGCGTGACGACCAGGTCCGGCCGGTTGCCCACGCCCATCAGGCCGCGGACGAAGCCGTTGTTGGACTCGTTCGACTCCTGCACCGCCTGGGACGTGTCGACGCTGGCCCCCAGGTAGTAGGTGTTGTTGCCCGTGAAGTTGGCGGGCGGGGTGACGTAGATGCTCAGCGACCGGGTGACGCACTGGCCCGCGTACACCGGCCCCACGTCCGTCTGGCCCTGGGTGAGCTGGACGGTGGGGGGCGGCTGCGTCCCCGGTCCGGGCACCTGCTGCGTGGGCGTGGTGGACAGGTACACCTGGAGCTGGGTGTTGGAGTACGCGGTCTGGTCCCCGGTGTTGCAGACCTTCGCGGTGACGGTGACGGACTGACCGGGCTTCGCGTTGTCCGGAGCCGTCAGCTCCGTGATGCGCAGGTCCGGGCCGGGGAGGAGCGCGGCGGCCTGCTGCTCGAGCGCGGGCGCTTCCTCCGGCTCGAAACCATCCGAACAACCGGTGAGCGCGAGCGCGCCCGTGATGAAGAGACACGAATGC
Source organism: Pseudomonadota bacterium (assembly GCA_023424585.1). Lineage (GTDB taxonomy): Bacteria > Myxococcota > Myxococcia > Myxococcales > Myxococcaceae > Corallococcus. Next base: position 2,063 of record JAFADT010000723.1, on the reverse strand, counting down.
CGCCATGGCGGCGTACGCCGAGACATACGGACTCCGGGGCTGGGGGGTGAAGGAGACGATACAGACCCGGTGTGACATCCATCGGGTCTGGACTTGTCCTCTAGGAGTGAAACCCCCACGGAGAAAGCATGTTTCGGCTTTTTCACGAAGGGGTCTGTCTTTACTCCACCCTGGCCGTCCGACGGCTCACGCCACCTCCACGCGTCCGTTCGCGACGAGCCAGCGCGTGGTGGTGCAGGCGCGGGCGAAGGGGGCGTCGTGGGTGACGAGCAGCAGGGCGCCAGGGTAGTCGTGCAGCGCCGCCTCCAGCCGCTCGATGGACGGCAGGTCCAGGTGGTTGGTGGGTTCGTCCAGCACCAGGGCCCAGGCGTGCTGGCCCAGGCCGCGCGCGATGGCCAGCTTGCGCGCCTCGCCGGGCGACGGCTGTCCGGACGCGAGCAGCCGATGCGGGTCCACGCCCAGCGCGGCCACCAGGGACATCACCCGGCCGCGCTCCTCCGGGGGCAGCTCGCGCACCGCGTCGAGCATGGCGCGCGTCTCCTCCTCGCCCAGGTCCTGGGGCAGGTACAGGAGCTTGTCGCGGGGCACGCGCGCCTGCTCCAGCAGGGCCTTGAGGAGCGTCGTCTTGCCGGCGCCGTTGGGCCCTTCGATGCGGATGCGCGCCTCGCGGTCCACGTCCAGGCGCGTGGGGCCCAGCACCTTCACGTCGCCGGCCTTCAGGCCCGGCGTGTCGAAGGTGAAGAGCCACGGGTTGGGGGAGCGCACGTAGTCCACGAACACGGAGCGGCCCACCGTCTTGTCCACGGTGAAGGTGCCCACGGCGGCCTCGGCGCGCTCCAACTCGCGGCGCTTCACGGTGACCTGGTGGCCCAGGCGGGACTCCGCCCAGCTTGCCAGCGTGGAGGCCATGATGGAGCGCGCGTCGCTGTCGTTCTTGTTGCGCATCCGCCGCGAGGTGTTGCGCGACAGGGCGGCGCCCTGGTGCTCGCGCCGGGCCCGGTCCAGCAGCTGCGCGGCCCGGTCCCGCTCCGCCTTGGCCTGTTGGTGCGATGAGACCTCCGCCTCGCGCTCCGCCTCCCAGTGGCCCTTCGCGGCGGAGTAGGCGCCCGGGTACAGGTGCGCCTCGCCGCCGTGCACGCGCAGCGTGGCCTGGGTGAGCGTCTCCAGCAGCTCGCGGTCGTGGGACACGACGACGCCCACGCCCCGGAAGCGGCGCAGCGCGGCCACCAGCCACGCGCGCGCCTCCGCGTCTAGGTGGTTGGTGGGCTCATCCAGGAGCAGCACGTCCGGCTCGCGGGCGAGCGCCGCGCCCACCTGCCAGCGCTTGCGCTCGCCCGGGGACAGCGTGGGCCAGCGCTCCAGCGCGGTGACGTCCAGGCCCAGCTGGCCCTGGAGCCTGCGCGCCAGCGCGTCCCAGGCCTCCGCGAAGGCGGTGATGTCGGGCGTGAGCGCCTCCACGCCCTGCGGACACAGGCACACGAGCGGCGAGTCCGGCTCGAACTGGAGCTGCCCGGACGTGGGCTTCAGCTCTCCGGACAGCAGGCGCAGCAGGGTGGACTTGCCGGCGCCGTTGGGGCCGACGAGGCCCGTCCAGCCCGGGGCGAGGTGGAACTCCACGTCCGTGAGGACGGGGACGGCGTCGGTGAACGAAAAGCACACGCGGTGCGCGCGCACGGAGGAAGGGGACGAGGGCATGTGAAGCGACTCCTGAAACCGGAAGCCAGCGCGCACGCCCAGCGGGGCGCGCGGCGGCGGGGGACAGCCAGGGACCGGGGTTTCAGGCGTGCAGCTTCAAGGGTCTGCGGACCTCGTTCAGGGGGAGACCTCTGACATCTCCCCGCGTGGACAGCCGGTGCTTCAGGTGGAGCATGCGGCAGGGCCCGGGCGGATGACAAGGCCGGGCGCGTGCCGTGGCGCGGGCACCGACGGGAGAACGCCGGTGCCCTGACCGCGATTCCCGCGAGGAGGGGGCTACTCCTCCGACGGCGGCGGCTGCACCCGGCGCGTGGCCGGGAGGGTGGCGCCGGCGGCCGCGTTGCGGGCCAGGGCCTGGGCGCTCAGCG
>JAFADT010000684.1 GCA_023424585.1 Pseudomonadota bacterium | reverse complement strand
CAGCGACGCCGTGGCCAGCGAGCGCACCAGCGCGGCCACCGCGCCCTGCCTCGCCGCCGCCGCGGGCCCCCGGCCGCGCAGCCCCGCGAAGCGGCCATAGTCCGCCGCCTCCGACATGGTGTGGTTGAAGAACACGATGCGGCCCTTCACCTAGTCCCCCAGCGCCGCCAGCTCCTCCATCGAGCCCACCTCCACCACCTCCGCCGTGACGCCCTCCGGCGGCGTGGGCGCGCTGCCACCCAGGGCCAGCAGCGCCAGCGGCAGGCCGCGCGTGCGTTCGGAGGGGAGGAGCTCGCCGTGCTCCTCGCCCCGCACCCAGCGGGGCACCTTCACCGGCTCCCGCCACGCCTTCACGCCGTCCGCCTGGAAACCGCGCAGGGCCCACTGCACCGCGGCCTCCGCGGACTCGGAGCCCGACAGGCGCGGCCCCACGCCGTCCGTCAGCTCCGCCAGCCGCGCGTACGCGTGGCCCTCCGCGAGCGCCGGCCCCACCAGCTTCGCCGCCGTGGCCTGCTGCGCGGCGCTCGGCTTCGCCGGGGCCGGGGGCGCGGCCTTCACCGACGACGTGGCCGGGGACCTCGGCGCGGGCTCCTGGGACGGCGCGGTGGCGGTGTTCTGGGGAGCGGGCGAGGCCGAGGTGAAGAGGTGCAACGCCAGCGAGAGGGGCAGGACACAGGTGGACGTGGACACTCGAATCCTCGAAGGGACCTGATGAGGGAGGAGCGGGGTGGAAGTCCCAGGGGCCACCGCGCGCCGAGAGGGGGAACGCGGCGCGCGGGGCTCAACTGGGACGTCACGCACCGGTTCCGCGGTTGGGGAACGCGAGGCCCGGTACATACGCCATCTTCCAAGAAGAAGAGGACGTGCGTGCATTCTTTAAAGAAATTCCTCGCAGCGTCAAGGCGGGAAGTGAGCATTGCGACCCGCGGGTGATGTGAGTGTTCACGAGTCTCCGCGACGCGGGACAGCCCCTGACGCCCCCGCGTCCGGGTGACCCGCGGGGTCCCGCCGGCCTGGCGCCACCGGGTGCGCGGCGATCTCTCGCTGTTCTTTGAGGTCCTCTCGCGCACGGACCGTGCGGTCGTCGGTGGTATTCCCCGTCCCTGTCCCGCGCCGTGACGCCCTGGCCGCCCTGCGTCAAGGCGACGGAGGGGGGTGCCGCGGGTGGCGGCGCGACGGACTGACCGCGTGCCTCCCGGCGTTCCTCTCCAGGACCGGACGGGCTCGGCCGCCGGAGCGGGCGCTCCGGTTCCAGGGGGAATGGCTCCTCCGGAATTCTCCGTTGCCCACCCTGGATGACCCGGGCGACAGTGCCACGGCCGAGAGGTCGTCCCCCCCGCGACCCGCGGTCCCCGCTCATGAGCGTGCCCCCTTCCGATGCGGAACAGGCCCTGAGGGCCGAGGTCGAACGTCTGCGACTCCGCCTGCGCGCCGCGGGCCTGGATGACGGCGACGGCACGTTGTCGACCCGGGGCCCGGAGGGCTCGGCGGCCGACGCCGACGCGCGCGCGAAGCACGAACAGCTTCGGCTGGCCCAGGAGGCGGGCGGCATTGGCGTGTTCACGCTGGACATCGCCACCCACCAGATGACGGTGACGCCCGAGTTCTGCCGGCTGTACGGCGTGCCGGTCTCGGACACCCTGCCCGCGACGGAGATCGAGGCGCTCGCGCTGGAGGAGGACCGGCAGCACGTGTCCAACGCGCGCACGCGGGCCTCCGGGCAGGTCCCGCCGTCGGTGGAGTACCGCATCCGCCGGCGGGACACCGGCGAGGTGCGGTGGATCCACCGGCGGGCGTCGCTCGTGTACGACGCGGCCGGCGCGCCGGTGCGGCTCGTCGGCATCACCCAGGATGTCACCGAGCGGCACCAGGCCGACGACGCCCTGCGCGCGGCGAACGAGCGCGTGCGGCTGGCGCTCAGCGCCGAGGCGATGATTGGCACCTGGGTGTGGGACGTGCCCGGCAACCGCGTCGTCGCGGACGAGCGCTTCGCGCAGTCCTTCTCGCTGGATCCGGCGCGGGCGCGCGAGGGGCTGCCCATCTCCCAGTTCGTGGCCGCCATCCACCCGGAGGACCGGCCCGGCGTGGAGGCCCTCATCGCCCGCACGCTGGAGACGGGCGGTGCGTACCGCGCCGAGTACCGCGTGCGCCGCTCCGACGGCGACTACCGGTGGGTGGACGCCAGCGGCCACTGCGAGCTCTCCGCGCGGGGCGCGCCCCTGCGCTTTCCCGGCGTGCTGGTGGACATCGACGCGCGCAAGCGGACGGAGCTGCGGCAGGCGGCGCTGCTGGAGATGGCGGACCGGCTGCGCGAGGCCTCGTCCCCGGACGCCGCCGCGCGGCTGGCCATGGAGGTGGTGGGCCGGATGCTGGGCGTGCCGCGCGCGGGCTACGGCACGGTGGACGCAACGCATGCCCGGGTGTTGATGCACCCGAACTGGGTGGCGTCCGCGGACGTGGCGCGCGTGGAGGGCGTGCACCGGCTCCAGGACCCCGGCGTGCTCCTGGAGGACCTGCGCCAGGGCGAGGCGGTGGCCATCCCGGACGTGCGGGAGGACCCGCGCACGGCGCCCCAGGCGGACGCGCTGGAGCGGCTGGGCATCCGGGCGCTGCTCCACATCCCGCTGCTGGAGCACGGCCGGTTCGTGGCGGTGCTGTTCCTGCACGACGTGAAGCCGCGCCCGTGGACGGACGACGAGGTCGAGCTGTGCCGCGACGTGGCCGACCGCGTGTGGGCGGCGCTGTCCCGGCTCAAGGCGCTGTCGGAGCTGAAGCGGGCCAACGAGACGCTGGAGGAGCGCGTGGCCCAGCGCACGCGGGAGCGCGACCGCGTGTGGAACGTGTCCCAGGACCTGCTGGTGGTGGGGAGCCTGTCGGAGGGGAAGTTCCTCAGCGTCAACCCGGCCTGGACGCGGATGCTGGGGTGGACGGAGGAGGAGCTGCTGGGCCGCACGTCGGAGTGGCTGGAGCGCCCGGAGGACTACGCGCGGACGCGCGCCGAGGTGTACCGCCTGGAGGGAGGGCAGCCCACGCTGAACTTCGAGAGCTCCTACCGGTGCAAGCACGGCGGCTACCGGCGCATCTCCTGGACGGCGGTGCCGGTGCCGGAGGACGGCGTGCTGTACGCCGCCGGGCGCGACGTCACCGAGCAGCGGCAGACGGAGGAGCAGCTCCGGCAGGCGCAGAAGATGGAGGCGGTGGGCAAGCTCACGGGCGGCGTGGCGCACGACTTCAACAACCTGCTCCAGGTGGTGGGCGGCAACCTGCAACTGCTCCAGCGCGACGTGGCGGGCAACGAGCGGGGGATGCAGCGGGTGCGCTCGGCGTTGGGCGCGGTGGAGCGAGGGGCCCGGCTGTCGGGGCAGCTGTTGGCGTTCTCGCGGCGGCAGCCGCTGGAGCCGCGCTCCTTGAGCCTGAGCCGGCTGGTGCGCGGCATGGACGACCTCTTGCGCCGCGCGCTGGGCGAGGACATCGAGGTGGAGACGGTCATCGGCGGCGGGCTGTGGAACACGCTGGCGGATCCGCACCAGTTGGAGAACGTCATCCTCAACCTGGCCATCAACGCGCGCGACGCGATGAGGGGCAGCGGGAAGCTGACGTTGGAGTTGAGCAACGCGTCGCTGGACGACCACTACGCGCAGGCGAACCCGGAGGTGATGCCGGGGGCGTACGTGCTGCTGGCGGTGTCGGACACGGGCGGGGGCATGACGCCGGAGGTGATGGAGCGCGCGTTCGAGCCCTTCTTCACGACGAAGGCGGAGGGCCGGGGCACGGGCCTGGGGCTGAGCATGGTGTACGGCTTCGTGAAGCAGTCCGGCGGCCACGTGAAGCTCTACAGCGAGCTGGGGCACGGCACGACGGTGAAGGTGTACCTGCCGCGCGCCTACCAGCCGGAGGCGCCAGTGACGGAGGTGGTGGCGGGGCCGGTGGAGGGCGGGCGGGAGACCATCCTCGCGGTGGAAGACGACGCGGAGGTCCGCGCGACGGTGGTGGAGCTGCTGACGGAGCTGGGCTACCGGGTGCTGCGCGCGGGGGACGGGCAGAGCGCGCTGTCCATCCTGCGCAGCGGCGTGGCGGTGGACCTGCTCTTCACGGACGTGGTGATGCCCGGGCCGGTGCGCAGCCCGGAGCTGGCGCGGCAGGCGAAGGCGTTGCAGCCGGACATCGAGGTGCTCTTCACGTCCGGCTACACGGAGAACGCCATCGTGCACGGCGGCCGGCTGGACCCGGGCGTGAGCCTGCTGTCCAAGCCGTACCGGCGCGAGGACCTGGCGCGCAAGGTGCGGGCGCTGTTGGATCAGCGGCAGCAGCGGCGGGTGGCGCCGAGGCCCCCGTGGCCGGAGGGGGCGCGCGGCGCGGAGACGCCCGCCACGCAGGAGGCCGCGCGGCGGATGCACGTGCTGCTGGTGGAGGACGACGCGGACATCCGCGCGTCCGCCAGCGAGCTCCTGGGCTTGCTGGGGCACGCGGTGATGCCGGTGGCGAGCGCGGAGGAGGCGCGGGTGGCGCTGGCGGCGGAGCGCTTCGACGTGCTCTTCACGGACGTGACGCTGCCGGGCATGTCGGGCGTGGACCTGGCGCGCGAGGTGGCGCTGCGCAAGCCCGCCATGCGCATCATCATCGCGTCCGGCCACGGCCGCGCGGCGCTGGAGGGAGACCCGCAGCAGTGGCTGGGCGTGGTGGTGCTGCCCAAGCCCTACGCGCTGCCGCAGCTCCAGCAGGCCCTCGCCCAGGTGGCCGCGACGGCCCGCTAATCGCAGGCCTGTTCGGTGGCGTGCGTGGTGGCCCGGGGGCTCCAGCCCTCGTTGCCGTCCTTCTCGAAGAAGAACTTCGCGCGGGTGCGCTGCCGCGTGCCCACTTCGTTCAGCGTGTTCGCGTCGTACAGCCGCCCGTTCACCATCGTGTAGCGGAGCGT
>JAFADT010000625.1 GCA_023424585.1 Pseudomonadota bacterium | reverse complement strand
AAGTGAGGCCGGAAATGAGCCACTAATCCACCCCGCGCCGTCTCCCTGTCGGGAGAGGTGAAACAGTGTTTCATCGGGTGTCTGTATTTGATTGGAACCCGGGGCCGGACGCGCCCTCCGGGGTGGGGCGCGCGGGGCCGGGGCCGCGAGGAACGTCGTCTTCCGAGCGGTTTCGCCGCGGCACGTCAAGGCGCGAGCGTGCTTCGCGGATCCTTTCGTGAAGACGCATGGCTAGGTTTGCGTCCAACATCGCGCAGGAACCCACCGGAGGATTTCCATGAAGAAGACGCTGACCGCCGTGCTGCTGTCGTTGACCCTCGCCGCGCCCGTGATGGCCAAGGAGATCGCGGGGGTGAAGTACCCGGATACCGCCACCGTGGCCGGCAAGGAGCTGAAGCTCAACGGCGTGGGCCTGCGCAAGAAGGCCATCTTCAAGGTCTACACCCTGGGCCTCTACGTGGAGCACCCCACGCAGGACGCCACCGCGCTGCTCAACGCGGACGAGGTCAAGCGCGTGCGCATGTTCATGAAGCGCGACCTCAAGAAGGAGCAGATCACCGAGGCCATCGAGAACGGCTTCAAGAAGAGCGCGGGCGCGAACATGCCCAAGCTCCAGGGGCGCCTGGACAACTTCAAGGCCGCCATCCCCGCGGAGGTGAAGGAGGGCCAGGAGCTGACCCTGACCTACGTCCCCGGCAAGGGCACCACCGTGCAGGTGACCGGCGGCCAGTCCATCGACGTGGAGGGCAAGGACTTCGCGGACGCGCTCTTCTCCGTGTGGCTGGGCAAGGACCCCGTGGACAACGGCCTCAAGGACGGCATCCTCGGCAAGGAGGACTGACCCCGGGCTTCACCCGGCGTCCTTCGCGCGCCCCGCGAGCGTCCCCTCTTCACGCAGAGGGGGCGTCTTCGCGGGGCGCCGTCGTTTTCACGCGCGGCGCCATTGCTTCATCTGGTGGACAGCGGAGGGCGGCCCTGTCACACGCGAGTGACTTGAAGCTGGAATGCCCCCGCGCATCAGGGGTTGATGCGCGCCGGATTCTCACCCCTTGTCCGTGTTGGAGTACGCATTGAAGCGACTGGCCCTGTTCGCCGCCTCCTGTGTCCTTGGCGCCGCCTGCAAGACGGCGGAGCCCACCCCCGAGCCGCCCCAGGCCTCCCCCCCGGCCCCCGTGGCCGCCGCCGCGCCGGCCGCGCCCGCGCCGGAGGCTTCGGAGGTGCCCATGGCCGAGCGCCCCATGCCCCCGGGCCTGGACGCCGCGGTGATGGACCCGTCCGTGAACCCCTGTGACGACTTCTACCAGTACGCCTGCGGCGGCTGGCTGAAGACCACGGAGATCCCCGCCGAGCGCGCGCGCTGGAGCCGGGGCTTCGAGACGGTGGCCGAGCGCAACCAGGCCGTGCTGCGCGACATCCTCACGAAGGCCGCCGAAGGGCAGGGGGAGGGCACCCCGGAAGAGAAGCAGCTGGGGGACTACTACGGCTCCTGCATGGACGAGGCGAAGCTGGAGCAGTCGCTGCCCACGCTGCGCACGTACCTGGCGAAGCTCAACGGCCTGAAGAGCCCGCAGGCGGTCGCCAAGGCGGTGGCGTGGCTGCACGCGCGCGACGTGAACGCGCTCTTCCGCGTCGGGTCGGATCAGGACCAGAAGGACGCCACGCAGGTCATCGCCGTGGTGGACGCCGGGGGCCTGGGCCTGCCGGACCGCGACTACTACCTCAAGCCGGACGTGAAGATGCGCGAGGCGCGCGCCGCCTACCAGGCGCACGTGCAGAAGGTCTTCGAGCTGCTCGGCGACGCGCCCTTCGTGGCCAGCCGCAAGGCCACGGGCATCCTCGCCATCGAGACGCGCCTGGCCAACGCGCGGCTGCCCAAGGACGAGACGCGCGAGCCGGAGAAGGTCTACCACCGGCTGGAGCGCAAGGGCCTGAAGCAACTGGCGCCCGCCTTCCAGTGGGACACGTACTTCGCGGAGGTGGGGCTGCCGCCGGGTGAGGCGCTCAACGTGACGCAGCCGAAGTTCTTCTCGGAGGTGTCCGCGCTGGTGCGCCAGCAGCGCCCCAGCGACATCGGACCGTACCTCTCCTACCACCTGGTGAAGGCCGTCCAGATCGCCCTGCCCAAGGCGCTGCGCGACGAGTTCTTCCGCTTCGAGTCCTCGGTGCTCACCGGCGCGAAGGCGGACCTGGCGCGCTGGAAGAAGTGCGTGGACTCCACCGACGAGGCGCTGCCGCACCCGCTGGCCAAGCCCTTCATCGCGCGCACGTTCGGCGCGGACGGCAAGGCCACCACGCTGGACATGGTCCAGCAGATTGAACAGTCCTTCGAGCGCAACCTGGACACGCTGTCCTGGATGGACGCGGACACCAAGGCCCAGGCGCTGGTGAAGGTGAAGAAGATCACCAACAAGATCGGCTACCCGGACCAGTGGCGCAGCTACGAGGGCCTGGTGGTGAAGCGCGACTCGTTCCTGGACAACCTGCTGGCGGCGGACGCGTTCGAGCAGGCGCGCCAGCTCCGCAAGGTGGGCCAGCCGGTGGACCGGCAGGAGTGGTTCATGTCGCCGCCCACGGTGAACGCCTACTACAACGCGGCCACCAACGAGATCGTGTTCCCGGCGGGCATCCTCCAGCCGCCGTTCTTCGGACGGGACGCGTCCGCGGCGGTGAACTTCGGCGCCATGGGCATGGTGGTGGGCCACGAGATCACCCACGGCTTCGACGACGAGGGCCGCCAGTTCGACGCGGACGGCAACCTGCGCACGTGGTGGACCCCGGCGTCGGACAAGGCCTTCCGCGAGCGCGTGGCCTGCGTGAAGAACCAGTACGATCAGTACACCGCCGTGGACGACGTGAAGGTGAACGGCAAGCTCACCCTGGGCGAGAACGTGGCGGACCTGGGCGGCCTCAAGCTGGCGTACGCGGCCATGGAGGCGTACCTGGCCGGGCACCCCGACCAGGCGGCGAAGGCGAACTCCTACCGCTTCACGCCGGGGCAGCAGTTCTTCCTCGCGCACGCGCAATCGTGGTGCTCGAAGATTCGTAACGAGGCTGCGCGGCAGCGGGCGCTGACGGACTCGCACTCGCCGGCGTTCCTGCGCGTCAGGGGGCCGGACGTGAACCTGCCGCAGTTCCAGCAGGCCTTCTCCTGCCCCGCGGGGTCGCCGATGGTGGCGCCCGCCGCGAACCGTTGTGAGGTGTGGTAGGCCTTCGGGCGCTACCTGGAGGAGGACGACATGAATATCTGCTCGTTGCTGGTGTTGGGCGGTATCGCGGGCTGGCTGGCCAGCATCATCAAGGGCACCAACGCCCGGATGGGGATGTTCGCCAACGTCGTCGCCGGCGTCGTCGGCGCGATGGTGGGCGGCTGGGTGTTCAGGTTCTTCGGCGGCAGCGACGTGACGGGCTTCAACCTGTACTCGCTGCTGGTGGCCACGGTGGGCGCCGTCATCTTCCTCTCCATCCTCCAAGCCATCCGGAGATGACGCCCGGCGGTCGCTGCCTAGAAGAGCGACAGCTGGGGTGAGGTGGAGGGCCGCGCGGGGCGCCGGAAGGTGTCCGGCGCGGCCTCCGTGACGGACGAGGCGCGCATGCCCACCTTGCGCGCCGCCGTCGCGAAGAGCTGGTGGATGGTCTGGGCGTAGAGCCCTTCGCCGCGCATGCGGTGCTTGAAGCGGCCGTCGGTGAGCTGCCCGCCGCGCGTCTCGCGGATGCGGTGCAGCACCCGGTCCGCGCGCAGGGGCAGCTTCGCGCGCAGGCGCTCCTCGAAGACGGCCTGCACGGGGCCGGGGAGCCGCAGCAGCGTGTAGTGCGCGCGCGTGGCGCCGGCCTCGCGCGCGGCGGTGAGGACCCGCGCGATGTCCTCGTCGTTGAGGCCAGGGATGATGGGGGCCACGGACACGGCCACGTCGATGCCGGCCTCCGACAGCTTGCGGACGGTGGCCAGGCGCCGCTTCGGCGTGGCGACGAGCGGCTCCATGGCGCGCGCCAGCTCCTCGTTGTGGAAGGGGAGGCTGAGGCTCACGGACAGCTTCGTCCCCGCCGCGAGCCGCAGGAGCACGTCCAGGTCGCGCTCGATCAGCACGCCCTTGGTGATGATGCCCACGGGGTTGCGGTACTCGGCGCAGACCTCCAGGCACTGGCGGGTGAGCCGGAGCGACGCCTCCAGGGGCTGGTAGCAGTCCGTGACGCCGCTGAAGACGACGGTCTCGCCCTTCCACGACGGGCGGTCGAAGGCCTCGCGCAGCAGCGCCGGCGCGTTGGGTTTGACGACGAGGCGCGTCTCGAAGTCGGTGCCCGCGCCGAAGTCCAGGTACTGGTGCGTGGGGCGCGCGTAGCAGTAGGCGCAGGCGTGGAGGCAGCCGCGGTACGGGTTGACGCTCCAGGAGAAGCACACGTCCGGGCTGTCGTTGCTCGCGATGATGGTGCGGCTGTGGTCCTCCCAGACCTCGAGGCGCGCGGGAGGAATCTCGTCCAGGTACTCCACCGCGGTGCTCGCCCAGGGGTTGGGCGGATTGTCGACGGGCCGGGCCTTCACCTGGCAAGGGTGCTACTGAACGCCTGTCCAGTCAAGGTGCCCGTGCCCGGTCAGAGCAACGGACCACACCCGAGCGTCGTCTCCAGCGCGGTGCGCAGCTTCGTCTTGAGCTGCGGCCGACCCATGGTGCCCCGCAGGGGGTTCAGCTTGGCGCGCACCTCCGTGAGGTTCGCCACCGTCACCCCTTGGCCGGTCGCGGTGACGTAGGTGACGCCCTGGGTGCGCAGGGGCGTGAAGAAGTGCTGGCGGTTGTGGGGTTCGAACAGGGCCCCGGGGACCGCGTTGTGGTGGCCGCCGTACCACGTCAGCCATTCGAACAGGCCCTGGCCCATGGCATGGGCCTCCGTCCCCAGGGTGCCGTTCATGTTCTGGGTCATGCCCTCCGCGTGCGCGCGGCACATGTCCGTCGTCATCAGGAGCACGCGCGCCATGGGGGCGATGGTCTGGAACTGGTTGAGCCAGGCGTCCACGCGGCCCGTGTTGAGGGCGGTGACGATGCGGTCCACCTCCTCGCGGATGCCGGCCAGGATTTCGTTGGGGTACGTGGCGGCCTGGACCCAGGCGCCGCCGTGCCCGGTGCTGAAGCCCGCGTTGACCTCCTGCTGGTTGTAGGGCGCGGACACGTTGCTGGCCTGCCACTGTCCCCGGTAGAGGTCGGTGGTGAAGACGCCACCCACCATGCTGTGCGGCGGCGGGGCGATGCGGAGCACCTGGGACAGCGCGGCGTGGGCGATGGGGTTGTCGTTCGGCCCCGGGTAGTTGAAGCCCATCTCCGCGTCGATGAGGTGGGGGCCCTGGGCCGTGGCCATCACGTTTTCGTGATGGAGGTCGGTGATGCCGAACACCGCTGACACCGTGATGAGCCTGCCCAGCTTCCGGAAGTACGCGGGTTGATCCACCAGGGCAATCTGCCGGGTCTTCGCGACCATCTGCATGTAGCCGTACTCACCGAGCGCGTGCGGCTTCGCGACGATGCGGATCGCCGGAAGGTCCGCGTCGAGCGTGGTGAAGAGGCTGTCGGTGTACGGCATCAGGGCGGGGTAGTGCATGCGGCAGACCTGGTACGACTGGGGGTCGCCCATGAGCAGCAGTTGGAAGGTGAGGTCCGACGGCTTGTAGACGACCCGGCCTCCGCAGGAGAACCGCAGCAGCGCGACGCGGTGGCCGGTATGGTGGGGGTCGCTGCCGGTGACATCCACGTCGGCGAGGGCCCCGGTGATGCCGAAGGCGTTCTGCAGCAGGACGCGGTCCCCCATGACGCGGCTGATCAGCGAGGCGCCGAAGTCCACGTGGGCGCGGACCATGTCCTGGATCATCCGCCAGACGCGGTCTGTCGGCGTCTCCGCGAGCGTCGTCACGGAGCCCAGCGCGTTGCGGCCCAGGCTCCAGGCGAAGCTGAGGGGGCGCAGGTTCCAGGCGTTGTCCATCGCGCCCCACTCCCCGCGCTCGGACAGCCCGGCGGCCGCCGAGCAGGGGCCGTACAGGTCCATCGCCGTGCGGTGGAGGAAGTTGTTCGCCAGCAGGACGCCCGTCAGGTGTTGGAACCCCGCCAGCTTGAGCACGCCCGCCAGTTGATTCACGACCTGCTTGAGCGCGTCCTTGATGAACGGCTTGACCGCGTTCACGTGCGGGGGAGCACCCTGGATGACCGCTGTCCCCATGAACGTCGTCACTTCGTTCAGCGCGTCGTTGATCTCGGTGTCGTACATGGCGGAGGGGCTCGGGGGCAGGACGGGGTCCGTCCACGGGGCGCGCAGTCTAGCTGCCCTCCAGCGCGACCCACCCAGCCCTGGCGTCGCCATCCCTGGGAAAAAGATGGAACCCGGGAATCCGGGAGGGGTGTCCAAGGGGCTCACGACTGTCCGTGAGTCACATCCACCTGCTCGAGGAGTTCCCATGACCGCTCGCCGTGCTTCCATCTTCCGCATTTCATCGAGCGCCGCTGTCGCGTTGGCCCTGCTGTCTGGTTGCGGGGGTGGCCTCGCCACGTCCAACCCGCGCTACTTCACCGGTGGGAAGTGGAGTGCCGTGGATGGGCCCTACGCGCTCACCCCCATGCTCGCGTGCGCCTGGCCGGCGGAGGGCAACGACGAGGTGTACCGCAACATCGAGGACGCCCTGGCTCCGGCGCTCTGGAGCGCGTATGGCAAGGACGTCTCCGAGGTGCAGGTGAAGAAGGTGAAGGGAGACAGCCCGTGGTGCGAGGCGTTCCCCAACATCGCCACCGACAACTTCACCGTCCCGCCCCGGATGAAGAAGGAATTGGCCGAGTACGTGCAACAGTCCGGTGCCAAGGGGGTGATCATCCCGGTCGCGCACCTGTACCGCTCGCCCATCATGCGGGAGATCAAGGCCGCGGACGGGTCGACGATCGGCAGCGTGGAGACGGATCGCTTCGGTGCTGACGGCACGGCGGGCCTCTACGTCCACTACATCAACGAGAGCGGAGAGCTCGTCTACACCGGGCGTTCGAAGACCAATGGCCTGGGCGTGGTCGCGGATCCCGTCGGCTACATGCGCGCCCACGCGGCGGACTACGCACGGCAGATGACGCAGAACGCGCCCCCGGTCGCGCTCCAGTAGCCAGGAAACACGAAGGCCGGTGGTCCCTGGAGGGGACCACCGGCCTGTGTCTCTTCAGAGCGGCGGAAGGGATTCGAACCCTCGACCCCGAGCTTGGGAAGCTCGTGCTCTACCAACTGAGCTACCACCGCGAGTGCTGCGGGAAGCGAGGCCCAAAGTAGGGGCGGGGCCCGGCCTTGTCAACGGGAAGAAACGCCCTGTTCGTGGCGAACCTTTCCGCACGCGGCGCAGTCCCGGGCTTCAGGCGTCCGGAGCGGTCTACCGCGGGCCCCGACGAGCGGAACGCGGCGCGGTAGAGGCTCGGGACCTCCTCGAACTCCTCCTCGTCCAACATCGGCAGCTCCTGCCGACATCCCGAGCACCACCGCGGCTTCATCGCGGGCCCCCCTGCTATTCGCCCTCCTCGACGGTGAGCTGGTACGAGTCCTGGAAGTTCGCCTCGCGGTTCCTCGCGTCGCGCACTTCAAAGACGTAGACGCCGGGCTCGGCGCTGTAGCGGATGGTCTCCGGCTGGTCGCCCTTGGCGCGGTCGGACGTCTGCACGAGCGTCAGCTTCCCGTCCGGCTGCACCCGGTGCAGGTACAGCCCCACGTCCACCTTGAGGATGCCCAGCAGCGTCGCGGTGATGGCCGTGCGCACCGGCCGGTCGGACAGGTCCACCCGGAAGTAGTCCACGTCCTTCGCCGGGTACACCGTGCCCCGCACCGCCTTGCCCATCGTCAGGTCCTGCGCGCGGTCGGCCGTGTTGTTGGGCTCGCGCTCCTCGCTGCCGTTGTCCGGCACCGTCGTCACGCTGATGCGGTACGGCTGGTCCGCGTTCTCGAAGTCCTTCACGAACTTGCCGTTCACCTTGCGGTACGACCCCTCCACCCGGAAGTAGCAGGTGCCGTTGCACGCCACGTTGTTCAGCCGCTCCGGTTCCTTGACGGCGCCGTCGTTGGCCTTGAGCAGCACCGTCTCCTTCTGCCCGTCCCCCTGCGGCGGCTCCACCATCGACAGCGTCAGGTCCAGCCGCTCCACGCCCGACAGCTCCACCTTCGCCAGCACCGGCTCGCGCGTCGTCAGCACGTAGTGGTCCACGTCCGACTTCGGCGACAGGAAGCCCTCGCGGTAGCCCGCGCCCGTCAGCGGCGTGGCCTTGAGCAGCTCGTCGTTGGGCTCCAGCTCAGCGTGCGCCCCCGCCTCCTCCTGCGACACCGTCAGCGTGTACGGCACCTGCGCGTTGTACGTGCGCCGCTGCGCCTTGCCCGTCCCCGTCCAGCCGCCCTTCACCACCACGTAGACCACCCGGTCCGTGGCCCGCACGCCGATGTTGCGCAGCGCGAGCGGCTCGCCCTCCTTGCCCTGGAGCGTGAACAGCGGCGCCTCCGCGGCCGACAGCACGGAGAGCTCCGGCCGCACGCCCTCCACGGCGGACAGCTCGATCTTCAGCGCCACCGACGGCACCTCGGGCTCGGGCGGCGGGCCCGCGTCCACCGCCTGGGCCGCCATCGCCCCGCCCAGCTCGCCGGGCGCCGTGGGCGTCGCCCCCTCCGGCGGAGGCGCGGGAGGCTCTCCACCCCCGAACGTGCCCTCCGGGGTGGGGGAGGGCGCCGCGCCGTCGTCGATGACCGGCGTCTCGTCCGGCAC
>JAFADT010000573.1 GCA_023424585.1 Pseudomonadota bacterium | reverse complement strand
ACGTACGTGAGCGTCGCCGCGGAGCCCGCGGGCAGCGGCACCGGCTCCACCGCGAAGTGCTGCGCTGACGCGTCCACCGGCGTCACCGGCTGGCCATTCAGCGTCACGCTCTGGGGCACCACCTGCGCGCCGGTGACGGTCTCCACGTAGCGGATGGAGCGCACGTCGCAGGCCGTGTCATTGCGCAGCGTCACCGTGACGCCCACTTGGCCGGAGTTGACGCCCGAGCCCGACTCCGTGCGCCGCTCCACCGTCACGAAGGGCCGCGCGCCGATGCGCACCGAGTGCTCACGCGCCGCCCCGCTGGCGCCCTCGCCCGTCGCCGACACGTCCAGGGTGACGTGCTCGCCCACCAGGGACTCCAGCTCCGTGTCCACCGTGGCCAGCGACACCGAGTCCCCCTGGACGACGAGCGGCTCCAGCGCCGGCCCACCGGCGGGAGCCCACAAGAGGTCCACCGCCGAGCAGGCCCCGTCGGGGATCGTCTGGCGCAGCGTGCCCCGCGCGCCCTCGCCGCAGGTGGCGATGAGCTCGCCGCTCAGCTCGCCCAGCACCACGTCGCGCGCGTCCCGCGTGACGGACTCGACGGCCTCGGGGGCCTCGACGGTCCCGCCGGCGGACGACTCCGAGGAGCGGACCCGCACGGTGTAGGTGGCGCTGCCGCAGGTGGGGGGCAGGTCCAGCTCGAAGGTGCCCGCGGCCCACGGGTACGTCTTCGTGTCGAACACCCGGCCCGGATCCACCGGGTCCTCCAGCGTCACCACCGTGGTGAGGGGCCGCGAGCTCGCGCAGTTGACCAGGGGCTCCGTCGACACGCGCCCCCGCACCTTGCGCTCCTCTGGTGGATCCACCGTCACCACGGGCTTCACGGAGTCCAGCGGCACCCAGCGCGGCTTCACCGACACCTCCACGTCCGACGAGGGACTGTCGAGCGCGATGCCGTCCACGGTGATGCGGTTGAAGGCCCGCAGCTTCGCCTTCAGCGTGTCCACGCACGTCGCCGAGGCCAGCAGCACCGAGTGGCCCTCGACCGGCTCCGGGCCCACCCGCCGGCGGTCGTTCCCCAGCAGCGCCAGCACCTCCACCCCCGAGGTGTCCTCCAGGAGCGACCAGTACGTCGCCACCGGAGGCAGCCCCGGTGTCGCCACGGGCTTCGCGCACAGGTGGGTCTCATGCGGTGCCAGGGTCGCGCCGGAGAAGACCTCCTGCACGGCCTCGTCGAACGGCGCCTCGGGGGGACCCCACGGGCGGATCCGCACGGCGACGGTCGTCGGCTGGGACTCCAGCACCCCGTCGTTCGCGCGCAGCGCGTAGCTGTAGACGGTCACTCCGTCCTTGCAGCGGTCGCCACGGGTGGCGGGAGGCGTGAGCGTGGCCACGCCGCCGTCCTCGGGGAGCTTCGGCGCCCCGGAGAGCGGCTCCCATCGGTATGAGACAGGCTCGCAGCCGGTGGTGCCCCGCGTGGGGGTGAGGGTGCCGGTGGGCCCGCCCATGACGAACGCGCCCCCGTCCACCGACTCGACCGCGCCCTGGGGCGCGCCGGGGGCGACGGTGTGATGCAGCACCAGCGCCACCTCCGTCGACGTGTCGTGCGCGCTCACGCCATCCGAGGCCACCACGTCCAGGTAGGACGTCTGGGACGCGCAGATGCCCGTGGGCGCGGTGAGCGTCAGCTTGAGCCCGCTGTCCTCGCTCGAGTCGAGCGGCGACGGGACGACGGTGATGGGGCTGCCCGGCGCGCGCACCGTGGCCGACAGCCGCACGGCGTCCCCGTCCGGGTCGCGCAGCGTGAGCGTCTCGGTCTTCGTCTCGCCCTCGTTCACGTTGATGACGGAGGGCAGCCCGCTCACCTCGGGACGGGCCGCGTTCTCGTAGATGAGGACGTTCTGCGCGGGGCCGTTGAGGATGGCGACGCAGTAGGACGCGTCCGCGCAGGCCATCTGCACGCCGGACTGGGTGATGCCCTCCGGCAGCTCCGGGTTCCGCCGCCAGCGCGAGCCCGGGAGCGCGGGCGGAAGCACGGGCTCCGCGCTGTACGCCGCCACCTTGCCGTCCGGCTGCTTGAGCAGCAGCAGCCCGAAGCCGCTCGCCGCGTCGAACGCGAGCGCGTCGACGGAGCCGGGCGCCACGGAGAGGGGCTCGAACGGGGTGGCGGAGCCGCCCAGCGTCCCGCGGAACAGGCCCGTGTCGTTGCCGAAGAACGCGACCGGCTTGCCCGGCGCCGCGCCCGGCAGCAGCGCCACGGCGTGCGCCGAGTTTGGCGGGGTGATGCCCGAGGCCACATAGGCCACCGGGGCCGTGCCCCGGTACCACACGAGGTTCGCCTTGGACGACGACACGGAGAACAGCGCCTGCGGCAGGTCATCCGGCTGCGCGGGCAGCACCGCGAGCTGCGGCTGGGCGTTCAGGCCCGCCAGCGGGGGATTCAGGGTGCCCCACTCGGCCGTGCCCTCCTTGGGGAGGAGCGAGGTCCGAAAGCGCGGCGTCTGAAGGGGCAGCTCGGCGGCGACGGCGTAGCCCACGCCCCCGTCGGCCGTGACGCGCGCGGCGCGCACCTCGTAGTCGCCGCCGTCGTCGGGGAACAGGTGCTTGCCGTCAGCCGACGGCGCGCAGCCGCCCACGCTCAGGAGCGTCCCGTCCGTGCGGATGCCCACCACGCAGTCGGGCCCGTGCAGGAAGCTGCCCGCCATGCCCACGTTCACGGTCGTCACGACGCCATCGCGCGACACGTACAGCTGGCTGTCGGTCGCCACGGCGAAGAAGCCGGGCCGGAAGACGGTGACGTCCTTCGGGAGGCCCGTCTGGGTCTGGACGTGGGTCCACTCCGCGCGCGCCACGCCCGCGCACAATCCCAGCCCCAGGATGATCCGCCAGAGTCGCACGTTCGACGTCCCTCGGCCCGGCACCTACCAGGCCACTTCCGCCCGGAGATAGAGGCGATCCGGAGCATCCTCCGATTCGGCCTCCAGACCCAAGCCGCTGAAGCCCAGGACGGTGTACCCCAGCGCCACCCGCAGACGTTCGTCCAGCCGCCAGGCCACCTCCGGCCGGAGCGCGGTCAGCCCCTGGTCATCCGCCGCGGACGTGCGCCGGGCGGCCTCCACCGCGACCTCCAGCCCGCCCAGCACCCGCACCGAGGGCCGCAGCGTGCCCGTCCACACCCAGCGCGAGGACGCGCCCAGGCTGGAGCGGCCGACATGCAGGCCCGACGCCACGGAGAGCCGCTCGCCCAGCCGCACCGTCGGCATCAGCGACACCGTCTGGAGCACCCGGTCGCCGAAGGCGAAGCGGGCGCCCGGGGACAGCTCGCGGGTGAGGCCGTAGCGGGCCACCACCAGCCAGGGGCCGGGCCGCCAGACGAGCGCCGCGAACCCCTCCGCGAACCGGGCCTCCAGTCCTTCCCGCCCCGCGGTGTGCGCGAAGTCCAGCCGTCCGGAGGCCGTCACGTCCTTCATCAGCTGGCCCTCGGCGGCCAGCGCCAGCACCACCTGGGTGCGGTCCACCGGCCCGGAGGCGCCGCGCGCGGGGGTGCCCTCCTCGTGGCGCAGCTCCGCGCGCACGTCCGCGCGGAAGCGCTCGCGCAGCCACTGCGCGGACACGCTGGCCACGTCGCGCGTGAGGTCGCTGGCGAGGTCCAGCGGGTGGCGCACGCCGCGCTCGTAGCGGGCCCCCACGCTGAAGCCGCTCAGGCCCACCGCGGACTGGAAGCCCACGGCGCGGGCCCGGCGGAGGGCCTGGGCGTCATGCGCGCTCACGTCCTCCACGAACAGGGTGGTGCCGTCCCCCACCTCCGTGCGGGCCCCCGTCACCGCGCGGCCCAGGCCGAAGTCCGGCCCGTCCACGTCCACGGAGTAGCCGCCGTAGTAGGTCTCCTTGCCGCGCCGCACGCGCGCGTCCAGCCAGGCCTGCGGCCCCAGCTCCGGGCCCCAGCCGCCCTTCACGCCCACGGACGTGTCATCGTCCAGGTTCAGGTCCACGCCCGCGGAGGTGAACGTGTCGTCCATCCGACCCAGGCCTTCGCCGCGCTCGTGCAGCCGCTGGCGGTGGCCCGCGGACACGGTGAGGCGGGACGTCAGCATGCGGGACACCGACACGCCCAGGGACGTCCGGCCGCCTTCGAGCGCGGCGCCCTCGCCGGGCACGTCCGTGGCACGCAGCCAGCTGTCGCGCAGCTCCAGGCGCACGCTTCCTGCGTCGCGCTCATAGGCCACGGCGGCGCCCAGCGTGCGGGCGCCGAAGGGGGTGTCCTCGAAGGGCAGGCGTGGATCCGCGGAGCGCCGCTCGTCGCCCATCAGCGTGA
Source organism: Pseudomonadota bacterium (assembly GCA_023424585.1). Classification (GTDB taxonomy): domain Bacteria; phylum Myxococcota; class Myxococcia; order Myxococcales; family Myxococcaceae; genus Corallococcus. The sequence continues at coordinate 17,782 of JAFADT010000573.1, read as the reverse complement.
GCGCCACCGGGCCCACGGGCTGCGTGACGCGAAGGGACAGCTGGCGGAAGCGGGCGGCATCCAGGTGCGCGCCGTCGGAGAAGCCGCGGGAGCGCTCGCGCCACGCGGCGTCCACGGAGCCGCCAGCCCCCGGGCCCAGGACGCCGGGGCCGCTCAGGCGCAGGGTCACCGCGCCGCCATGGTCGTCCTGCGTGCGCACCGGGCGGAGGAAGGACAGGCCGCCGTCGTCCGACACACCGAACACGCCCGGCTCCACCGCGAGCCCCCGGCTGCTCGCGGCCTCGGCGAGGAGCGAGTACCCCCACAGCCGCGTCTGGCCGCGCCCTGACAGGAGCTGGAAGGGAGCACCCAACCGGCGCTCGCGCACGGCGGACACGCCGAGGGTGGAGTCGCGCCAGCGCGCCCAGGCCTCACCGCCCACGGAGTCGCGCGGGTCGCCCGTGTGCAGCACGGCGTAGTCCACGACGAGCACCGGCTCCGGCGCCTGGGTGAGCGCGTCCGTGCGCAGGAGCGACGCGCCGGTGAGGAACGACAGCGGCCGCGCGAGGAGGATGCGGCCCGCGAGGTAGTCGATGTCGTAGTCGCGCCCCCGGATGAGGTGCTGTTCGCCCAGCGGCAGGCCGGTGATGCCGTCGCGCACCTCCACGCGCACCAGCTCGGAGCCCTCCGCCACGGAGCCGCCGCCCAGGGAGTAGAGGCTGCCGCCGGTGGCCCGCAGCTCCTCGTGCGCGGGCGTCGCGGCCAGGCCGCGCGTGGGGTCCACCAGCCCCCCGGCGAACGCGTCCAGGCCCACGCTCACGGGGCCCAGCTGCTCGCGCAGCTCCGCGTAGGGGCCGAAGAGGGGGTGGTGGTAGCGGCCCACCTCCCGGTCCTGAAGGAGCGCGCGGTAGGTGCCGAAGCCCGCGCGGCCGTACTGCTCGTGCCGCGCCTCCAGGCGCAGGCGTCCCTCCGCGGGGTTGGGCGTGAGGGACACGGAGGTGTCGCCCCACTCCGCCGGGGCGAGGTCGGGGTCCGCCCAGCGGTCGAAGCGCTCGGGCATCCGGGGACGCAGCCAGTCCGCGAGCGGCGCGTCGTCCAACTGGCGCAGGTCGGTGTCGGTCAGGTCCAGCTCACCCACCACCTGCACGGGTCCCAGCTGGGCCTCGCCGTGGACGGCGCCGCGCCCGCGCAGCCGGAGGCCCCCGCCGGCCGGAGCGAGGCTGGCCTCCACGTCGAGCAGGCCCACGACGAAGGGTTGGGCGCGCGCCTCGACGGTCACGGACACGCTGCTCCCGGGACGCCGTGGCGGGGCCAGCGAGAGGGGGACGGTGTTGCGCCCTGGCGCGAGCCGCACGGGCACGCGGACCTCGCCCTCGGGGCCCGCGACGAGCTGGGCCTCCGGGGTCGTCACCTGGGTGCCGGGGGCCACCTCCAGGCGCAGGAAGGTGTCTCCCGTGGGCAGGGGCGCGCCCGGGGCCAGCCCGCGCACGGCGCCCAGGCGCACCTTCGCGCGAGGGATGACGAGCCAGCCGTGCTCACCGCGGCGGACCACGTCGAAGGACTGCTGGGTGAACTCCACCGCGCCGTCGGGCGAGGTGGTGGTGATGCCGACGACGTTCTGGCCTGGATACAGCGGCACGGTCGCGAGCCACGCGCCGGAGTCCTCCACGGTGGCGTCCACGTCGCCCGCGCGGACCCGGTCTCCGGGAGTGGCCTGGCCGCTGATCAGGAAGCGCAGCTTCCCGGGATCGGCGGCGCGCGCTTCGGGGGGACGGCTGGCAGCGGGAGTGGGGGCCGCGTGGGGAAGCGTGGGCGGCGGGCGCACCGCGAAGTCCTGGAGGACGGCGGCGCCCCAGGGCACCTCCACGGTGGCGACGCGGGGGACCACCTGACTGGCGGATGGCAGGCTGCGCGGATCCACCTTCAGCGCATGGCGGCCGGGGCGCAGGTGCGGGCCGCCGGTGAGGTCCGGCACGCGCGAGTCGACGCCGGTGAGGTGGTAGCGGCCGAAGGCGTCGGTGCGCACCTCGCGGCCGGTGGCGAGCACCAGGCGCACGTCCGCGAGCCCGGGCTCGTCGGGTCCACAGCGCCCGTCTCCGTCCGCGTCCACGCAGACGCGCCCGGCGATGGTCGACGCCTGCGTCGCCGGATCCGACGACAGCGACTGCGCGGACGCCTCGGACGCCAGCAGGAGCAGCGCGAGAAGGAGGCTCACGGTGACGCCGGAGCGCGCGACCCGACCCCGCGCGTGTCCTGTCCGGTCCGTCCCGGTCGCGTGCGCATCGCGATGCCCCGCGCGCACGTGCCTCAAGGGCTCACCTCTTCCACGGCCGTCACGCCGGTGCGCACGTCCGCCACGGACACGCTCACGGGGCCCTTCGCGCCGCGCACGGTGAAGCGGGTGAGCCCGTCCTGCACGGACAGGTCCCCCTTCTCGCCCTCGGACAGCGCGACGTGCACCGGGCGCTCCTTCAGCACCCGTCCGCTCGGGTCCTCCACCCAGCACGTCACCCGGGCGCCCTCCACGCGGACCCGCACGTTGACCGGCAGCGGCGGCGCCAGCGTCACCTGCTCCCGGATGCGCACGGGCACCAGCGGCGCGGACGCCGGGAACACCGGCCCCTGGGGGCCCAGCACGTGCACCGTGACGTCGAGCCCCGGCCATACGGCGTGCGACACGCGCACCTTGCCGGGCACCAGCTCCCCCACGGACAGCGTCCCGTCGTCCCCCGTCACCCGCTCCGCGCCGTTCACCCGCAGCGGCTGACGGGGCACCGGCCAGCCCGCCAGGTCCACCACGCCCGCGACGAGCCCCGCGTCCGCCCGCCACACCCCGAGCCGCGCGGGCTCCGTCCCGAGCGGACCATACGCATGCACCGTCACGCCCGTGTCCACCTGGGCGCTGTTCTCCGGCGCGGTCCAGGGGACGGTGAACGTCCCCGGCGGAGCCTCCACCGCCGGCCCCACGGTCCCCTCGGGCGAGGTCACCTCCACCTTCGCCTCCGGACGGGGCTGGCCCGCCGCGTCCCGCGCCGTCACCACCACGCGCGCCACCGAGCCCGCGTGCACCATCGGCTCGGACAGCGACACCGCCACGTCGCGCACCGCGCCCTGCACCAGCTGCATCGGCAGCGACTCGCGCGACCCCGGGCCCCGCTGCGGCCACGCCGCGTCGATGCGCTCATCCGCCGCGAGCGTGCGCGGCGCCGTGTAGCGCCACTCCAGCATCCCGTTCGTGTCGCGCACGGGCCCGTCCAGCCGGCCGTACTTCGCCTTCACCGTGACGCGCGCATCCGCCACGGGGAGCCCCTTCGGATCACTCGTCGCGCACAGCAGCCGCGCCTGGGACACGCCGTCCGCGGGCAGCCGCTGCGGGTTGAGCACGCACGCCAGGCCATCCGTGGGCGGCAGCTGGAGGTCGATGGCGATCCGCTCCACGTGGCCCGCTTCGTCCTTCACCTCGCCCCGCGCCAGCGGGTAGCCGGGCGGCACCACCAGCGGCAGCACGAAGCGCCCCGCCGCGTCCACCGGCACGGGCCCGAAGCGCGTCCCCCCCACCTCCAGCGACACCTGGCCTCCAGGCTCGCTCCGGCCGGGCAGGTTCACCGACGTCGCCAGCGGCACCAGGAGCCGCCCGTATGCGCCATGCACGGACTGGGGATGCGGCCACGGGGACAGCGCGACGAGGATGGCGGCCTCGGGCAGGCGCGTCGGGGGCAGCACGTAGCGCGCGGTGTACGTGCCCGGTCCCGCGCGCTGGAGCCCCTCCACCTGACCGGTGCTCGCGCGCAGCACCGGCGGCGCGCCGCTGTCATCCGGGGCGCCATCCGGCCGCAGCCGCCGCACCGTGAGCGTCGCCTCTCTGTCGCGCCCCTTCACGGGCAGCGCCGGGTCCAGCGACAGCTCCATGCGGCTCGCGGGCGGCCCCACCGCATAGCGGGCCTGCGCCTCCTCGCCGTCGCCCTTCACGCGCACCACCACCTCACGCGCCCGGGCCTGGGGGACCACGACGTAGGTGCGCAGCGGCGGGGACTCCGGTCCAGGCCGGAGCTCCGCGCCCTCCGCCGTCGCCGACGCCGGAGTGAACGCGACCGGCTGGCCCCTGGCGTCCCGGCGCACCACCGCGACCGTGAAGCCCTCGGGTGGCACGGGCGCGTCCGGGCCGAGCAGCTCCAGCGAAGCCGCCCAGACCGGGGCACAAATCAAGACGATCGCGGAGAGCAGGAGACGGTTCAGGGCTTCCCGACTCTACAAGGCCCTCCGCCGGGACTGCACCTCTTTGCTGCCACGCGCCGCGGCAGGAGGCCCCTCGACGGACCCGCGGACACGTCCGACCCGCCACCACACCCGCCAGGTGAGCCCCATCACGCACGACCCGGGAGCCGGTCCGGCGGATCAACGGGAGGGCCGCGACGTCCTACCAGAGGCCCCCGGTCTCCGGCTTGAAGATGATCTTCTCGTAGGTCAGGTCCCGCTGTTCGCTCTGGCTCGCACCGCCCACTCCCTGGGAGGTCACCCGGACGGTGTTGGTGCCCTCCTTGAGCGAGAGGTTGAGCGTGAACGCCCCCTTGTCATCCGTGGGCACGCTGACGCCATCCACCATGACCCGGCTGCCCGGCTCCGTGCGGCCGACGACGGTGACCTCGGGCTTGCGCTGCTTGCCCGTGGGCCACGCCATCTTCACGAACACGGTGCTGGGGATCGGCTCGGGCGCGGAGGGCTCCTGGCCGGGACGGACGATGGACCGCTGGCCGGCGCGGACGATGACGTACCGGCCCCGCTTGTCGGTCAGCTTCACGTCGCCCTCGCGCGTGCCCACGCTCACGGTGCCCTTCCCGTTGTTGCTCATGGTGAAGGTACCCTGGGACGTGCTGGCCTCCGCCTCCGTCTCCTGGCTCTCGATGTTCTTCGCCTTCAGGACGAAGGTGTGGCGCACGTTGGGGCGCCCCCGCACGGTGGCGGTGGCGAGGCCGCTGCCCAGGAGCACCTTCGACAGCTCGTCGGACAGCTCCTCCACGGAGATCTCCGTGTCGGCCTCCATCCGCAGCTCCACGGCCTCGCCGTTCAGCACCACGGCCCAGGACCCGCGCCCGGTGCGCACCATGTCCGTCGGCCGCAGCGGCATGCCCTTGCTGGCGGGCTCCCACGGCCCCTCGCCATGCTTCACGTCCACGGTGCCATCGAAGGTGCTCAGCACCAGCTCCACGACTTTCTTCGCCTCCTCCGCCTGGACGGCCGGGCGCGGAGGCTCGGGCGGCGGCAGCGGCGCGGGCGGCTCCCGCAGGAAGACGAACCAGCCCACCGGCAGCGCGGCCAGGATGAGCACGAGCCCGATGAGGAACGGCGCCTGTCGCCTGCGGGAGGGGGGAGCAGCCATGCGAAGGACCTAGCTACCACACGCGCCGGGCTTCATGCCCGGGGCAGCACCACCGTGAACCGGGCCCCCTGCCCTTCCTCCGAGCGGACCTCCAGGGTCCCTCCAGCCTCCGTGACGATGCGCCACGCGACGCTCAGCCCCAGGCCCACATTGGACCAGACGTCCTTGGTGGTGAAGAACGGCTCGAAGATGCGCGGCCGCAGGCTCTCCGCGATGCCCTTGCCGGTGTCCTCCACCTCCAGGGTGCACATCCCTTCGCGCTCCCCCGTGCGCAGGGTGAGCTTCTTCACCGGCGTCTTCAGCATCGCGGTGCGCGCGTTGGACAGCAGCGCCAGCACCACCTGCGACAGGTGCCCGGGGTCCGCCTTCACCCGAGGGAGCTCCCCGCTCAGCTCCGTCACCAGCTCGATGCCCTCCCCGCGCGTCTGGTTCTCCGTGAGGCTCAGCGCGTCACGCACCACCGCGTTCAGGTCCACGGGCCGCAGGTCCGGGTGCTCGCGCTGCTGGGAGAAGCGCAGCAGGTTCTGGGTGATGTCCTTGCAGCGCTTGGCGCTCTGCTCGATCTTGCGCAGCGTCTCGAAGTCCATGTCGTCCGGCGCCCGGTCCAGCAGCAGGAGCTGCACGTTGCCCAGGATGCCGGCCAGCGGGTTGTTGATCTCGTGCGCCACGCCCGCGCCCAGCTGGCCCACCGCCGCCAGCTTCTGCGCCTCCACCAGCTGAAGCTGCGCCGCCCGCAGCTCCGCGGTGGCCTCCTCCACCCGGACGCGCAGGTCGTCGTTCCAGCTCATCAGCCGCGCGCGGGCCGACTCCAGCTCCTCGCCCATGCGGTTGAAGGTGGTCGCCAGCTCGCTCAGCTCGTCCTGGCCCTCCACGCGCAGGCGGCGCTCCAGCTCTCCGCGGCCATAGGCCTCCGCGCCCTGCACCACCTCCGAGAGCCGCCGGTCCAGCCGCCGCGTGAAGAGCGCGCCCAGGGCCAGCAGGACCACCAGCGCGCCCGCCACGGACGCGAGCACCGTGGTGCGCAGCTCCCGCACGGGCGTCAGCGCCAGGGCCTCGTCCTCCGTGACGACGACGCCCATCTCCAGCGTGTTCACCCACGCCACGCTCACCCGGCGCGCGGGGTCCCTCAGCTGGAAGCTGCGCCCGCCGTCCGCGCCCAGGGAGGACTCCAGCGCCTCGCGCAGCTCCGGCTCCAGCTCCGCCATGCGCCGCGCGGGCTGCGAGCTGGCCACCACGCGCCCCTCGGCGTCCACCACGTCCAGCCGCTGCCCGTCGCTCGCGCGCCGCGCGAGCAGCGCCTCCAGCTGGGTGAAGACCAGCTCCGCGACGGCGTAGGGCGCGTCCTCCGCGGCCCCCAGCTTCACCGCCACCGCCACGGCGGCCACGCCCGAGCCCGGGTGCGCATACGCGCTGCCCAGCGCCGCCTGGCCCTTGCCGCCGTCCCGGAACTGCTCCACCGGCACCGCGTGCGCCAGCTGGGGGAGGTTCGCGGCGTCGAAGGCGGGGTGGCGCTCGAGCGGCTCCGCGCTCCGGAACACCGCGGGCCCCAGGGGCCGCCCGTTCGCGTCCGCCTGGATGACCGCGCTCACCGTGGTGGACTGACCGTAGAGGAGCAGCAGCATGCCGCGCACCTCGTCCGCCGTCGCGTGCTCCCAGGGCAGCAGCTCCGCGGAGCGGGCCAGGCCGTTGACGACCTCCATCAGGTTCGCCTCCACGGCCTCGGCGGTGGCGGTGGCGAGCGCGCGCTGCTGCTCGTCGATGCGCTGGGCCAGCGCGTGCTCCGAGCGCGACAGCAGCAGGAAGCCGACGATGGCCAGGGGCAGCACCGTCGCGGCGAGCATGAAGAGGATGAGCTGCTGGTAGAGCCTCATCCAGTGACGGGCCGGACCACGCGCTCCGGGTCGCTGCGCAGGTAGACGGAGCCGGGGATCGCCTTCGCGCGCTTCTTCATGTCCGCGGCGCGGCGGGCCAGCTCCGCGTGGTCATGCGCCACGCCGTCCGTCATCACCGCCACCACGGACACGCTCATGATGGGGAAGTGGCGCTTCTCCCCGAAGCGGTCCTCCGCCTCGATGTGGCCGCGCTCCCGGTCCCGCCGGTCGTAGTAGAGCGGGATGAGCCGGTCGAACGCCTCGATGGCCCGCTGGCACACCCGGTCCACAGACTCGACGGAGGTGATGAAGACGAAGTCGTCGCCGGCCACGTGGCCCAGGAAGTCCCCCGCGGCGCCCTCCTGCTGGAAGATCTCCCGCATCAGGTCGCCCGTCTGGCGCACCACGCCGTCCGCCTTCGCGAAGCCGTAGTAGTCGTTGTAGGCCTTGAGGTTGTCCAGGTCCAGGTAGCAGAACGCGAACGGCTGGCGCGCGGACAGCCGGCGCTGCACCTCGCGCTCGATGGCGGTGGAGCCCGGCAGCTGCGTGGTGGGCGACGAGGACAGCTCCTGCTCCTTGCGCCGCAGCATGCTCTCCACCCGCGCGCCCAGCTCCAGCGCGTCGAAGGGCTTGGTGATGTAGTCGTCCCCGCCCAGCTTCAGCGCGCGGACCTTGGACGACGTCTCCGTGCGCGCGGAGATGAAGATGACGGAGATGTGGCCGCTGGCGCGCTCGGCCTTGATCTCCTCCAGGAACGCGAACCCGTCGCCGTCCGGCAGCGTGACGTCCAGGAGCACCGCGTCCGGCCTGCGCTCGCGCAGGGAGCGCCGGCCCTCCTCCACGCCGTGCGCGACGCCGACCTCGAAGCCCAGCCCCTCCAGCACCTCGCGGCAGATGAAGGCGATCTTCACGTCGTCGTCCACCACCAGCACGCGCCCGTGACGTCCCCCGCCGCGGCCGCGCGCCAGCGAGTCCACCGTGGCCAGCAGCTTGTCGCCCGCCAGGGGGCGCACGAGGAACGCGTCCGCGCCGGCCCGGAAGGCGCGCTGGCGCTCGTCGAACGCGGAGGTGAGCAGCAGCGGCGCGCGGCGCGTCTCCGGATCATGCCGGAAGATCTCCGCCAGCCGCAGGCCGTCCACGCCGACGTCCGGCAGCCGCACGGACACCAGCACCACGTCCGGGTGCATGTTGCGCGCGGCGGAGAGCCCCTCCTCCGCGGAGGCCGCCAGGCGCACCCTGTAGCCCCGGGCGCTCAGCAGGGCCTTCATGATGTGGCCCACCTCGGGCTCGCCCTCGATGATGAGCACCTTGCCGCGCGAGTCCGCGCGGATGGGCTGCGGCGCCGGCAGCAGCGTGTCCACCGCCGCCTGGGACAGCATGTCCTGGGGCGGCTCGGTGGGGAGCACGGCGATGAAGCGCACGCCGTCGTGGGAGGGCTCGGACCAGATGCGGCCGCCGTGGGCCTCCACGATGTTGCGGCAGATGGGCAGGCCCAGGCCGGTGCCGCGCACGGTGCGGTTGGCCTGGGTGCGGGCCTGCTCGAAGCGGTCGAAGATGCGCTCCAGGCTCTCTTCCGGGATGGGGTCGCCGCTGTTCCAGCAGGACAGCACCACGTAGCCGGGCAGGCTGGACGTGGCGCGCAGCTCCACGCGCACCTCGCCGCCGTCCGGCGTGAACTTCACCGCGTTGTTGAGCAGGTTGTTGAGCACCTGGTTCACGCGGTTGGGGTCCACCGTGGCGCGCAGCGGGTGCTGCGGCAGCAGCGGCACCACGCGGACGCGCTTCTCCGCGAAGGCGGGGCCGTACTTCTCCACCACGCGCTGGACGAGCTCCTCCAGGTAGATGCGCTCGAAGCTCATCTTCAGCCGGCCCTGCGCGAACTTCGACAGGTCCAGCAGGTCGTCCACGATGCTGTTGAGCTTCTCCGCGGAGTCCTTGGCCAGGGTCAGGTAGCGGTGCTGCCGCTCGTTGATGTCCCCCGCCATCCGGTTGAGCACCAGGTCCAGCGCGCCGGTGATGGAGGTGAGCGGCGTGCGCAGCTCGTGGCTCACCATGGAGACGAAGGTGTCCTTGCGCTCCTCCAGCCGCTTCTGGTCGGTGATGTCGCGCAGCACCACGCACACGCCGCGCAGGGTGCCGCGCGCGTCGTTGACGGGCGTCACGGTGGTCTGCACGGTGCGGTCGAAGAGCTTCACGTCCTCGCGCAGGACCTGGTGGCCGCTGTACTCCAGGTTGCGGACCAGCTGGAACGGCTGGAAGCCCAGGCGCTCCTCCAGGAGCCGGTTCGAGGGCCCCTGCCCCTCGTCCCCCGCGCGCAGGATGCGGCGAGCCGCGGGGTTCATCACCACGATGTCGTTCTTCTCGTCGGTGAGCACCACGCCGTCCGCCATGGACGCGACCATGCGCTCCATGCGGTGGCGGGCCTCCTCCTCCGCCGAGCGCAGCGACTGGATGGCGTCCGCCGTCTGGTTGGCGAGCACGTCCAGCAAGAGCCCGTCGTCCTCCGTGAACGCGTCCGCGCGGTGGGAGAACAGCGACAGCATGCCCACGGGCTTGCCGGCGGCGGTGAGGTTCACCGTGAGCTGGTTGGGGTAGACGACGGGGGACGCGGAGTCCTTGGTGGTGGTGCCGGTGACGCGGGTGATGACCCGGTCCTCAGGGAGCGTCAGGCCGCTGCTCTTGCGGTACGCGCCGAGCATGGACTCCTTGACGCCCAGCAGCGCCTCCTCGCCCACGTTGCCCACGCAGCGCAGGCGCAGGGTGGCCCCGCGCTGCCCGTCCGGCGCGATGAGGGCCGCGCCGCAGTCGTACGGCAGCACGCGGGCCACGGCGGTGAGCACGCGGTCGATGATGGCGTCGTAGCTGGCCGGGTCGTTCGCGCTGGCGCGGCTGACCTCGTAGAGGACGAAGAGGGCCTCCACCCGCTGGTGCAGCTGGCGGATGAGCTTCTCCTTGTCCTTCTTGAGCTGGGCGAACTCCACCGCGTTCTTCACGGTGATGAGCAGGTCGTTCACGTCCCAGGGCTTGGTGACGTAGCGGTACACCTGCCCCTGGTTGATGGCCGCGATGATGTCCTGCGGATCCGTGTACGCCGTGAGCAGGAGCGTGGTGACGTCGATGCCCTCCGCGCGCGCCGCGTTGACCAGGTCGATGCCGGTCATCTCCGGCATGCGCTGGTCCGTGACGAGCACGTCCACGGACTCGGTTCGCAGGATTTCCAGGGCTGCCTTGCCGTGGGGGGCGGTGAGGACGCGATAGCGCCGCTGGAACATCCGGCTGAGGATGTCCAGGACGTCGGCCTCGTCATCGACGAAGAGCAGCGTGTGGCGGAGGTCGGACACGGCGGCGCCAAGTGTACGCCGAGATCATCGCGCGGCCTCAAGCCGCGAGAAAGACAGGTCCGGGGCCGCACGGCGGGTACGGGTGGGGGTACTGAACAGATTGACTCTACACGTATGTTCAGGGAGCATGGGCCACTGAAATTCTGTTGCCCACCCCGCCAGGGCAGGCGGGCGACCGAGCGAAGGAGTTGCGGCCATGGAAGAGCTCACGGAGCGCCAGCGGGAGATCCTGACCTTCATCGTGAAGGAGACGGAGGTCCGAGGCTTCCCCCCGACCATCCGGGAGATTGGGGAGCACATGGACATCCGCTCGACCAACGGGGTGAACGACCACCTGAAGGCCCTGGAGCGAAAGGGCTACCTGACGCGCGGCGAGCAGCAGAGCCGCTCGCTGGTGCCCACCAAGCGGGCGAGGCTGCTGTTGGGCCTGGGGATGAAGAGCCGGGAGTCCGGCATGGTGGAGATCCCCCTGCTAGGCAAGGTGGCTGCGGGCGCGCCGGCGCTGGCGCAGGAGCACATGGAGGACTCGGTCAAGATCGACAGCTTCCTGCTGGGCGGGGTGAACGGCCGGGAGGTGTTCGCGCTCCGGGTCAAGGGCCAGTCGATGATCGACGACGGCATCCACGACGGGGACTACCTCTTCGTGAAGAAGACGCCGTCGGCGCAGCCGGGAGAGATCGTGGTGGCGCTCATCGAGGACGAGGCGACGGTGAAGCGCTACTACCCGGAACCCGACCGGATCCGCTTCCAGCCGGCGAACGCGACGATGCAGCCCATCTACGTGAACCGCTCCGACTTCCGCTCCACGATGATCCTGGGGCAGGTGGTGGGCGTGTACCGCAAGCTGCAGGGCGGCCGGACGTAGGCAGCCGGTGGCGCGGTTCCGCCCGGGCGCGATGAGCCCGGGCGGAGAGGTCAGACGGGGATGAAGCGAACGCCGGTGGCGCGGATGCGCTCCAGGGCGAGCTTGATGTCCTCGGAGACGAGGAGGGCGATGGACCCGCCCTGATCACGGGCGTACTGCATCCCGCCAGGGAGAAGCAGGCCATCCCCCCACGACGCATACCTAGGGGCACTTCACCACGCCACCATCCGCCGCGGCCGCGGCCACGCGGGCACACGCGGCCTGCACGGTGGCCGTGTCCTTCAAATCACGCGCGAGCCTCGCGGTGGACAGCTGCAGGTCCACGTTCTTCGCGTGCCCCGGCTCCGCGCCCAGGCTCGTCAGGATGCGCAGGGCGTCCTGCTTGCGCCCCATCGCCGTGAGCAGCTCCGCCACCTCCTGCATCTCTCCCACGTCCGCGCCTGACACCGAGTCCAAAGCCTTCTGCAGCTCCCCCTCCGCCGCCACGCGGTCGTTCACCGACAGGTGCGCCCTCGCGAGCGCCACGTGCACGATGGCGCGGTCCTTCACCTTCAATGACTCTCCATAGGCCTTCAGCGCCTCCTCGCGCTTGCCCAGCTTGAGCTGGATCTCCGCCACCAGCTCCCACAGCGTGGGGTCCTTGGGCGACTTCTTCGCGGCCTCTTCGTAGGCCGCCGCCGCCTCCGGCAACCGGCCCGCGCGCACCTCCGCGTCGCCCAGGGACGTCAGCACCTCCGGCGTCCGCACGCCCTGCCCCGTCACCTTCCGCAACAGCCCGAGCACCTCGTCCTGCCGCCCCTGCGTCGTCAGCACGTCCACCGCCCGCACCAGCAGGTCGGACTTCGACGCGTCCGGCGCGGCCTCGGCCGCCTGTGTGAAGTCGCGCACCGCCTCGTCGTGGTCGCCGCGCTCCTCGGCCAGCTCGCCCAGCTGCTCCAGCGCGTTGAAGTCCTTCGGATGCAGCGCCAGCGCCTTCTGCAGCGACTGCCGGGCTTCGTCCTTCTTGCCCAGCTGCGCCTGGATGAACCCCAGCCGGCTCCAGTTCGTGGAGCGCTTCGGATCCAACCGCAGCGCGACCTCGAACTCCTTCTCCGACTCCTCCAGCCGGCTCATCGACAGCAGCACCTCGCCCCTCGCGGCGGGCAGGCGCGGGTCGCTCGGCATCAGGGCCTTCATCTCATCGAAGGACTTGAGCGCCGCGTCGAAGTTGCCCTTGAGGTACTCGGAGTTGCCCTGGAGATAGAGCCCCTCCGCCTGGTCCTTCGGATCGAGCTTCGGCGTTTCAGTGCAGGCCCCGGAGGCCAGCAGGGCGATGAGCGGAAGGGCACGCAGACGCGAGGACATGAGGGGCTCCAGACGACTCAGAAGTGGTACGCAATGCCGGCGTTGACATCCAGGTTGAGGCCGCTGCCCGCGCCGCCGTCCGCGAGCCCCAGCACCGCCTGCGCGATGTTCGTCCCCAGCTCCAGTTGGAAGGCCACGTGGCCCACCAGCAGGTACTCCAGCCCCACGAAGCCCACCACCGACGGCAGCGGGCCCGTGCTCTGGAAGATGCCGTAGTCACCGAACGACAGCTGCACGCCCAGGCCAAAGCCCCAGTACGGCCGCAGGGACTTCTCCAGGCGGTGGTAGTGCCTCGCGCCCACGATGCTGGGCAGCACGCTGAGCTCGCCCTCGTCGTCGCCCCCGGCGTGCACCCACGTGAAGCCGACCTGGACGAAGCCCTGCCACTCCGGGTGGAACCAATAGCCCACCTCCAGGTCCAGGCCCGGGTTCAAGGACGACAGCTTGTCGATGAAGCTGTTGTTGAAGCGCAGCCCCAACGTGAGCCCGCCTCCCGGCGACGACACGGCCGCACCGCCCAGGAGCGGCCGGGGTTTGATGGACGGACCGGGCGACTCCAGCGCGACCCCCAGCTCGTCGGACACGGCGACGACCGTGCGCACCAGCTCACCGTCGTTGGAGGCCTCGGCGCGCGGACGGCCGATGCTGTGGCCGTCCTTCGTGTCCATCAGGGTCGCGGAGAGCAGGTACTGGCTCCCGAACCGGTCCAGGCGGCCCGTGAGGATGTAGCGGGCGCCGGTCAGCGACGTCAGCACCTGGAGGCAGTCCGCCTCGTCGCAGGACGTGCTGCCCACGAGCTCCCGCTGGCGCCCAGGGTCGACCCTGGACTGCACCTCACGCTGGGACAGCACGCGCAGCCTGGGCGACTCCGCGAGCCGGCTCGCGATGAGCGACGTGATGCCGGGCGCGGCCTCCTCCGCCGCCGCGTTGGCCTGGAGGGGCAGCACCGCCACCGTGAGCGGCGCCGGGTCCATGGACAGCGTCGAGGTCTCCGGGGCGACAGCCGTCCGCTCCTGCGCGAGGACAGGCGACGCCAGCGACACGAGGCACGCGATGAGGAGCCGGGGGAGGCGAGACACGCCCGACACTCTACCCTCCTCCCCGCCCGCGCCCAGGCCTTCCATGGTCGCCTCCCCGCCCGCTCAGCCCCGCTGGTTGAGCTTCGCAGCGATGGAGCGCACCACGGCCCGGGGGCTGAGCCGCAACGAGAAGGCCGCCAGCCAGTTGAGCATCCCGTGGATGGCGACCACCCGCCCCTGCATCATCGCCGCGTAGGCATGGCCCGCGACCTCGGGGGCTTCCGCCACGCCCGGCCGCTGGAAGAGGCGCGACTCCGCGTTGCCGGCGCGCTCGGCGAACTCCGTGCGGGTGGCGCCCGGGCAGTGGCAGGTCGCCGTCACGCCCGTGCCCTTCAGCTCGACCGCGAGCGCCTCCGTGAACGACAGCACGAACGCCTTCGTCGCGTAGTACGTGGCCATGTACGGCCCCGGCTGGAAGCCCGCGGTGGACGCGATGTTGAGGATGCGCCCCTGCTTGCGCTCGCGCATGGGCCGCGCGAACAGGTGCGTGAGCTTCAGGAGCGCGGTGCAGTTGACCTCCACCATCTCCGCCTCGCGCGCGAGGTCCTGATCCAGGAACGCCCCGGAGGAGCCGAACCCCGCGTTGTTGACGAGGAAGTCCACCGCGAGCCCCAGCTCCTGGACACGCGCGAAGAGCTGCTCCGGCGCGGAGGGCTGTCCCAGGTCCGCCGGCAGCACGTGCGCCTTCACCCCGTGCGCCTGCTCCAGCCTGCGGGCCAGCTCCTCCAGCTTCGCCGCGCCGCGCGCCACGAGGATGACGTCGTGCCCGTCCTTCGCGAACCGCTCCGCGAACTGCACCCCGAGCCCCGCCGATGCACCGGTGATGAGCGCCACGCTCCGCGACATGGTGATGCCTCCCGGCTGGCCGGTATAGCAGAGCGCCGGGGAGCCGCGTGCCGGGCCCCCTTCGATGGAGGAGGTGCCTCCTGGAAGCAGCAGGCCCCGAGCCCGCGCACAAAGCGGTTGCCCGGGAGGATCCGCGGCCCTATTCGGAAGGGGACCCCCGGGGACGTGGAGGCCGACATGGAGCGGGTGGACACCCTCGAAGCGCTGCTCGCACGCGGACGGACGGAGGACGGAGCGCTCGGTGCGCCCGGCAGGCAGGGCATGACCTACGGCGCGCTGCGGGAGCACACCGCGCGCATCCGCGGACGGTTGAACGCGTGGGGGCTGGGCCAGGGAGACCGCGTCGCGCTGGTGCTCCCCAACGGCCCGGAGCTGGCGGCGGCGTTCCTCGCCGTGGCGAGCGCCGCGACGACCGCGCCGCTCAACCCCGCCTACCGCGCGGACGAGCTCACGTTCTACCTGGACGACCTCCAGGCCCGGGCGCTCGTCGTGCTCGAAGGAACGGAGGAGCCGGCCCGCGAGGTCGCGCGCGCACGCGGCATCCCCCTCATCGAGTTGAGCCCGACGGTGGACGGGCCCGCGGGGCACTTCACGCTCAAGGCCCGACAGCCCCCATCGAGCCAGGCGCACCGTCCCGGTCCTGCCCAAGGTGACGACGTCGCGCTGGTGCTGCACACGTCGGGCACGACCGCGCGGCCCAAGCAGGTGCCGCTGACGCACGCGAACCTCAGCGCCTCCGCGAATCACATCGCCACGCAGCTGGACCTCGGGCCCACGGACACGTGCCTCAACATCATGCCGCTGTTCCACATCCACGGGCTCGTGGCGGCGGTGTTGTCCAGCCTGGGCGCGGGAGGCCGCGTGGTCTGCACCCCCGGCTTCAACGCCCTGCGGTTCTTCGCCTGGTTCGAGGAGGCCCGCCCCACCTGGTACACGGCCGTCCCCACCATGCACCAGGCGCTGCTGGAGCGCGCCCACCGCAACGAGGACGGCCTGAAGGACCACCGCCTGCGCTTCATCCGGTCCTCCTCCGCGTCGCTGCCGCCACAGGTGATGGAGGAGCTGGAGCGCGTCTTCCGCGTGCCCGTCATCGAGAGCTACGGCATGACGGAGGCCGCGCACCAGATGGCCTCCAACCCGCTGCCGCCGCGTCCCCGCTGCGCGGGCTCGGTGGGGCTCGCCGCCGGGCCCGAGGTCGCCATCATGGACGACGCGGGCACGCTGCTGCCTCCGGGGGCGACTGGCGAGGTGGTCATCCGCGGCCCCAACGTCATGTCCGGCTACGTGAACAACCCCGAGGCCAACGCGCGCGCCTTCACGCACGGATGGTTCCGCACGGGCGACCAGGGCACGCTCGACGCGCAGGGCTACCTGCGGCTCACGGGCCGGCTGAAGGAGCTGATCAATCGCGGCGGGGAGAAGGTGAGCCCGCTGGAGGTGGACACCGTGTTGCTGGATCACCCCGCCGTGCGGCAGGCCGTGACGTTCGCCCTGCCCCACCCCAGGCTCGGGGAGGAGGTCGCCGCCGCCGTCATCCCGCGAGAAGGCCACCAGCCCACCGAGCGCGAGCTGCGCGACTTCGTGGCGGCGCGCGTGGCGGACTTCAAGGTGCCCCGCCGCATCGTCTTCCTCACGGAGCTGCCCAAGGGCCCCACCGGCAAGGTGCAGCGCATCGGGCTCGCGGCGCGGCTGGGGCTCACGTCATGAGGGTCGCCATCTTCGGCGCGGGCGCCATCGGCGGGTTCCTCGGCGTCAAGCTGCTCCAGGCCGGCGCGGACGTCACCTTCATCGCGCGAGGCGCCCACCTGGACGCCATGCGCGCCCACGGCGTCACGCTCACCAGCGGCGGCGAGACGGTCACCGTGCGGCCGCGCTGCACGGACTCGCCCGACGACGCGGGCCCGCAGGACTACGTCTTCCTCACGCTCAAGGCCCATGCCCTGCCCGCCGCCGCGCCTCAAATCGCCCGGCTGCTGGGCCCGGAGACGGCGCTCGTCACCGGCGTCAACGGCGTGCCCTACTGGTACTTCCATGGACTCGAGGGCCCCTACGCGGGCCGCCACATCGAGAGCGTGGACCCCGGCGGCGTGCTCCTGCGCACCCTGCCACCCGAGCGCGTCATCGCCACCGTGGTGTACCCGGCCGCGGAGGTCGTCTCGCCCGGCGTCATCGTGCACACGTACAACGACCGCGTGACGCTGGGCGAGCCCGACGGCAGCAAGAGCCCGCGCGTGCAGGCCCTCTCGCGGCTGATGATGAAGGCCGGCCTCAAGTCCCCCGTGCGCCCCCGCATCCGCGATGAACTCTGGGTGAAGCTCTGGGGCAACCTCGCCTTCAACCCGCTGTCGGTGCTCACGGGCGCGACGCTCGACGTGCTCACCCGCCAGCCGGACCTGCGCGCCGTGGCGCGCACGATGATGCGGGAGGCCCAGGCCGTGGCGGAGGCCCTGGGCACGCGCTTCCTCATCGACGTGGACCAGCGCATCCAGGGCGCGGCCCAGGTCGGCGCGCACAAGACGTCCATGCTCCAGGACCTGGAGCGCGGGCGCCCCATGGAGATCGACGCGCTGCTGGGCGCCGTCGTGGAGCTGGGCCAGCTCACCGGCAAGCCCATGCCCACCTGCGAGAGCCTCCTCGCCCTGGTGCGCGAGCGCGCCCGTCACACCGGAGGCTATCCACCCCGCGAAACCCCGCCCGCCCCCGAAGCCACCTAGTCGGACGCGGACGGCATCACGCCCAGGTACTCCAGCGGATCCACCGGCTTGCCGTCCACGCGCACCTCGAAGTGCACGTGCGGGCCGGACGTGCGGCCGGACTCGCCCACCGTGGCGATGACCTGCCCGCGCCGGACCTTCTGCCCCGTCTTCACGCGCAGGTCGCGGTTGTGCGCGTAGAGCGTGATGAGCGGCGACGCGTGCTCCACGATGACGATGAGGCCGTAGCCCTTCTGCTCGCCCGCGTAGAGGACGGTGCCCTCCTGCGCCGTCTTGATGGGCGTGCCCGCGGGCGCCGCCAGGTCGATGCCGTCGTGCGGCTCCCGCCCCTTCTTGCCGAAGCGGCCATACAGCACCCCTCGCAGC
>JAFADT010000468.1 GCA_023424585.1 Pseudomonadota bacterium | reverse complement strand
GTGGAGACGCCGAGGGAGCGCAGGTGCCACGCGAGCTGGTTGGCGCGCGCGTCCAGCTGGCGGTAGGTGAGGCGCGAGTCCTCGAACTCGACGGCGACCTTCTCGGGGAAGCGCGCCACCACCTGCGCGAAGACGTCCGGCAGGGTGGAGTCGCGCGGGTAGTCGGCCTTCGTCGCGTTCCACTCCACCAGCACCCGCTGGCGCTCTGCCTCCGTCAGCAGGGACACGGCATCCAGAGGGGCTTCGGGCCGGGCCACGAGCCCTTCCGCCAAGGCGCGGAAGTGCTCCGCCATGCGCGTGGCCGTGCGCGGCTCGAACAGGTCGGTGTTGTAGCCGAGCAACCCCGAGAACCCGTCGGAGGACTCCGTGAGGCTCAACTCCAGGTCGAACTTGGCGGTGGTGTCCTCCACGTCCAGCGCGTGCAGCGCCAGGGCGTCCGTGCGCGGTGACCGGGGGGCGGTGTCCTGGAGGGTGAACATCACCTGGAACAGCGGCGACCGGCTCGGATCGCGAGCAGGCTTCAGTTCCTCCACCAGCTTCTCGAACGGCAGGTCCTGGTGGGCGTAGGCCCCCAGCGATACCTCCTTCACCCGGCGCAGCAACTGGCGGAAGGAGTCGCGGCGGTCCACGTGGGCGCGCAGCACCAACGTGTTGACGAAGAACCCGACGAGCCCCTCCAACTCTTCATGCCCACGGCCCGCGATGGGTGAGCCGACGGCGAAGTCCTCCTGTCCCGAGTAGACGGCCAGCAGGGCCTGCCAGAGCGCGAGCAGCGCCATGAACGGCGTGACGACCTCCTGCTGGCAGAGGGCCTTGAGGCCCTGCGCGACCGTCCTCGACAGGACCACGGGCACCTGCGCGCCACGGTAGGTCTGCACGGCCGGGCGGGGCTTGTCCGTGGGCAGCTCCAGCGCATGCGGCACCCCGTCGAGCTGCTGCCTCCACCACCGCACCTGCTGCTCCAGCGCCTCGCCCTGGAGCCAGTCCTGCTGCCACGCGGCGTAGTCCGCATACTGGAGCGGCAGCGGCCGCAAGGGCGAAGGCTGCCCCCGCGAGAACGCCGCGTGCAACGCTCCCAGCTCCTCGACGAGGACGCGGTTGGACCAACCGTCCGAGACGATGTGGTGCAACGTGACGAGCAGCACGTGCCGCTGCTCCGACAGGCACAGCAGCGTGGCACGCATCAGGGGCGCACGCGCCAGGTCGAAGGGCTTCCGCGCTTCCTCCAACGCCAGCCGACGGACCTCCGCGGCCTGCTCCGTCTCCGGCACGTGGCGCAGCTCCACCCGGGGCACGGTCAGCTCCGCGTGCGGATGCGGGTGCTGGACGGGCTCGCCGTCCTCACGGGCGTGGAACGTGGTGCGCAGGGCTTCGTGACGGTGGACGAGCTCCTGGAGGCTCCGCGACAGCGCCTCGGCGTTCAATGGGCCGTCGAGCTGCAAGGCGGCGGGGATGTTGTAGTGGACGCTGCCGGGTTCGAGCCTGTCGAGGAACCACAGGCGCTGCTGCGCGAAGGACAGCGGTAGCGGGCCGGTCCGGGGAACAGGCACCAGCGGAGGCTGCCGCGCGGCCTGCCGGAGCTTCGGGGCGCCCTCGATGCGCGAGGCGAGCGCCTCCACGGAAGGCGCTTCGAACAGCGCGCGCAGCGGCAGCTCCACGCCCGTCTCCTTGCGCACCCTCGACACCACCTGCGTGGCCAGCAGGGAGTGGCCGCCCAGCGCGAAGAAGTCGTCCTTCACGCCCACCCGCGGCGCTCGCAACACCTCCGCCCAGATGGCCGCCAGCTTCGCCTCCGCCTCCGTGCGCGGGGCCACGTACGGGTGCGTGGAGGCCGGGGCTTCTGGCTCCGGCAGCGCCTTGCGGTCCACCTTGCCGTTGGAGTTGAGCGGCAGGGCCTCCAGCACCACCACCGTCCCCGGCACCATGTACTCCGGTAGCTGCTGGCGCAGGTGGGCTCTCAGCGCCTTCGCTTCCAGCGTCGCGCCTGCCTTCGGCGCGACATACGCCACGAGGCGCTTCTCCGCGCCCTCGCCCCTCGCCACCACCACCGCGTCCTTCACCGACTCCTGGTGGCGCAGCGCGGACTCCACTTCGCCCAGCTCGATGCGGAAGCCGCGCACCTTCACCTGGAAGTCCACCCGGCCCAGGTACTCCAGCACGCCGTCCGCGCGGTACCTCACCCGGTCTCCCGTGCGGTACATGCGGCTGCCTTCAGGGCCGTACACCTCCGGCAGGAACTTCTCCGCCGTCAGCTCCGGCCTCAGCAGGTATCCGCGCGCCTGGCCTTCGCCCGCGAGGAACAGCTCTCCCGCCACCCCCACCGGCACTGGCTGGAGGTACTTGTCCAGCACGTACGCCCGCGTGTTGCTGAGCGGACGGCCGATGTTCGGCACCTCGTCGCGCCCCACCCGCGACCACGTCGAGTACGTCGTGTCTTCCGACGGGCCGTACAGGTTGTAGAGCTTCTTCACCGTCGGCAGCGCGTATACGGCCTTCGCCAGCGCCTCCGGCAGCGCTTCACCCGCGAGGTTGACGACCCGCACCGACGGCGGCACCGCCCCCAGCTTCAGCAGCTGCGCCATCGCGGACGGCACCGTGTTGAGCAGCGTGACCTCGGCGTCCGGCTTCGCCTCCGCCAGGGACAGGGCGTTGCGCACCACCACCACGCTGCCGCCCCTCACCAGCGGCGTGAACAGCTCGAACACGGACAGGTCGAAGTTCAGGCTCGTCGCCGCGAGCACCGCCTTCGTCTCCTCCTCCGTGAACGTCTCCGTGGCCCACGCCAGGAAGGCCGACGCGTTCCGGTGCGCCACCGCCACGCCCTTCGGGCGGCCCGTGCTCCCGGACGTGTAGATGAGGTACGCCACGTTCTCCGGATGCACCTGCACCGGAGGGGGAGTGGACGGCTCCCCTTGCAGGTCCGCGTCCGTGTCCAGGCACACCGCCTGTGCGGTGACGGCGGGCAGGAACTCCAGCAGGTGTGAGTGCACCACCAGGGCCGGGCCCTTCGCGTCCTCCAGCAGCCAGCCCAGGCGCTCCTTCGGGTAGCTCGGATCCAGCGGCACATACGCGCCGCCTGCCTTGAGGATGCCCAGCGTCCCCACCACCACGTCCGCCGTGCGCTCCACGCACAGGCCGACCCGCGACTCGGGGCCCACGCCCAGCTTGCGCAGCCGGTGGGCCAGCTGGTTCGCCCGGACCTCCAGTTGCTGGTACGTCAGCCGCTGCTCGTCGCTCACCACCGCGAGGGCGTCCGGCGTGCGGCGGACCTGCGCTTCGAAGAGGCGGGGAATCGTCGCGTCGCGCGGGTACTCCGCCCGCGTCTGGTTCCACGTCACCAGCACCTGCTGGCGCTCGGCCTCCGTGAGCAGGGGCAGCAGGCCCACGGCCTCGTCCGGCTTCGCCACCGCGCCCTCCAGCAGCACGCGCAGGTGCTCCGCCATCCGGGTGATGGTGGCGGCTTCGAACAGGTCCGTGCGGTAGCTCAGCGCGCCCTGGAGTCCCTGCGGTGTCGGGGCCAGCGCCAGCGTCAGGTCGAACTGGGTCGCCTGCTCCTCCTGCTCCAGGGGCAGCAGCCGCAGCGGTGCGGAGCCGCCGGGCAGCGACAGCGGCTGCGTCGGCGCGTTCTGTAGGGCGAGCAGGACCTGGAAGAGGGGCGAGTGGCTCAGGCTGCGCTGGGGCTGTAGCGCCTCCACCAGCTTCTCGAAGGGCGCGTCCTGATGCTCGTAGGCGGCGAGCGTGGTGGCGCGCACCTGGGCCAGCAGCTGGCGGAAGGGGGCCTTCGAGTCGACCTGGGTGCGCAGCACCAGCGTGTTGACGAAGAAGCCGATGAGCCCCTCCGTGTCCTCGCGCGTGCGGCCGGCGATGGGCGAGCCGAGGGGGATGTACTCCTGTCCGGAGTAGCGCGAGAGCAGCACCTGCCACGCGGTCACCAGGCCCATGAAGAGCGTGGCGCCCTCGCGCTGGCACAGCGCCTGGAGGGCCTCCGACAGCGCGCCGGGCAGGCGCACGGGGACCTGCGCGCCCTGGTGGGACAGGACGCGCGGGCGCGGCTTGTCGGTGGGAAGCTCCAGCAGCGGAGGTGCTCCGGCGAGCTGGCGGCGCCAGTAGGCCAGGTGGTGCTCCAGGACCTCGTCCTTCAGCCAGTCGCGCTGCCACGCCGCGTAGTCCACGTACTGGACCGGCAGTGGCGCCAGCCGCGACGGCTGGCCCGAGACATGGGCGCCGTACAGCACGGACAGCTCGCGCACGAGCACGCCCATGGACCACCCGTCGGAGACGATGTGGTGCATGTTCAGCCACAGCACGTGCGCTCCATCGCCCAGGCGCAGCAGCGAGACGCGCAGCAGGGGCCCTCGCGTCAGGTCGAACGGGCGCCGCGCTTCTTCACGCAGGCGCTCCTCCAGGGCTTCACGGGAGGCCGCGCCCAGGTCCAC
The DNA here is from genome assembly GCA_023424585.1 of Pseudomonadota bacterium. Taxonomy (GTDB): domain Bacteria; phylum Myxococcota; class Myxococcia; order Myxococcales; family Myxococcaceae; genus Corallococcus. Next base: position 2,217 of record JAFADT010000468.1, on the reverse strand, counting down.
CCGCTCCAGCGCGAAGGGCACCTCGGGGAGGATGACCTGCGTGGGCTCGCCCTCCTTCGAGACGAAGACGGTGCGCAGGGACTCGTGGCGGGCGATGAGCGCGGCGAAGGCCTGCTCCAGCGCGGCCACGTCCAGCGCGCCCTCCACGCGCAGGGCCAGGAAGATGTTGTAGGCGGCGCTGCCCGGTTCGAGCTGGTCGATGAGCCACAGCCGCTGCTGCGAGAACGACAGCGGCAGCGGGCCCGAGCGGGAGACGGGGACGAGGGGCGGCGCGGGAGGCAGGGCCACCACGCCGCGCATGCGCAGCTCCCGGAGGACCTCCCGGGCCCGGCGGAACGCCTCCGCCCACGTCAGCGTGTGGCCCTCGTGCTCGACGGCGACCGTGTCGGGGTGGCGCAGCGCCTGGGCCTGGAGGAGCCGGTGCAGGGAGGCCTCCTCCGCCGTGGCGGCGCCAGGCTCGCTCCAGGCGTGGACCAGGAGCCCGCGCTCCTCGAGCGTGAGCATGGGCAGCGCGGAGAGGCGGCGCTCCGGCGCGTGGAGGGCGCCGTCCAGCAGCACGCGCAGGTGGCCCACCATGCGGCTGGCGGTCGCGGTGTCGAAGAGGTCGGTGTTGTATTCGAGCAGGCCCTTCAGCCCGTCGGCGGTGTCGTTCAGCGCCAGGGTGAGGTCGAACTTCGCCGTGCCGCCCCGAGGCTCCAGCGGCTGGAGCTTCAGGCCCGTGCTCAGCGTCTCCGGCATGGGCGCGTTCTGGTACGCGAGCATCACCTGGAAGAGCGGCGGGCGGCGCGGGTCGCGCTCCGGCTTCAGCGCCTCCACCAGCTTCTCGAAGGGCACGTCCTGGTGTGCGTACGCGCCCAGGGCCACCTCGCGCACGCGGCCGAGCAGCGCGCGGAAGCTCGGGTCCCCGTCCAGCTTCGTGCGCAGCACCAGCGTGTTGACGAAGAAGCCGATGAGCCCCTCCGTCTCCGCCTGCGTGCGGCCCGCGATGGGCGAGCCCACGGAGACGTCTTCCTGCCCGGAGTAGCGCGACAGCAGCAGTTGGAACGCGGCCAGCACCACCATGGAGGGCGTGACGCCCTCGCTCCGGCAGAGCGCGTGCATCGCGTCCGACAGCTCGCGCGGGAACTGGAAGGGCACCACCGCGCCACGGAAGGTCTGCGTCGCGGGCCGGGGCCGGTCCGTGGGCAGGTCCAGGGCCTTCGGTGCTCCGTGGAGCTGCTGGCGCCACCAGCCGAGCTCGGACTCCAGCGCCGCGTCGCGCAGCCAGCCTCGCTGCCAGACGGCGAAGTCCGAGTACTGCACGGGCAGCGGCTTCAGGTGGGCGTCGCGGCCCTCGGCGTGGGCGGCGTACAGCGTGGTCAGCTCCTGGAGGAGCACGCCCATGGACCAGGCGTCGGAGATGACGTGGTGCATGGTGAGCAGCAGCAGGTGGTGCCGCGCGCTCATGCGCACCACGAGGACGCGCCACAGCGGACCGGCTTCCAGGTCGAAGACCTGTCGCGCCTCGTCGTCGAGGAGGGCGTCGAGCGCGCGCTCCGCGTCGGGCAGGGCGCTCAGGTCCATCCAGGCGGCGGGCAGCGTGGGTTCGGAGGCGATGACCTGGACGGGACCGGACGCCTGCTCACGGAAGGTGGTGCGCAGGGATTCATGGCGCAGGAGCAGGTCGCGCAGGCCGCGGGTGAGCGCGGGCACGTCGAGCGCCCCTTCGAGCCGCATGGCGAACGGGAGGTTGTACGCGGTGCTGTCGGGCTCCAGCTTCGCGAAGAACCAGAGTCGCTGCTGGGCGAAGGACAGCGGCAGGCCGCCGTCGCGAGGCACCGGCTTGAGCGCGGGCATCAGCGGCGCGGGGCGCACCGGTCCCTGGGACTCCAGGCGCCGGGCGATGGCCTCCACGGTGGGGGCCGCGAAGAAGTCCGCGATGGACAGCTCGGCCTGGAACGCGCGACGGATGCGCGAGAGGATCTGCGTGGCACTGAGCGAGTTGCCGCCCAGGTCGAAGAAGTGATCCTCGGCGCCGATGGTGCCCGTCTGGAGGACCTCTTCCCAGAGCGTGGTGAGCAACCGCTCCGTGTCCGTGCGCGGAGGCCGTGTCCGTGCACGGGACTCGAAGGTGGAGGGCGCGGGGAGGGCCTTGCGGTCCAGCTTGCCGTTGGAGGTGAGGGGCAGGGAGTCGAGGCGGCCCACGGCGGAGGGCACCATGTACTCGGGCAGTCGCTG
>JAFADT010000421.1 GCA_023424585.1 Pseudomonadota bacterium | reverse complement strand
CCCTTGAACTCCTGGGGCGCGAGCAACCAACGGGGGGGGATCATGCGTGAGCACCCACGGGCTTGGTCCGCACGGACGCGGAGGGGTTCCGGTGGGCGCTCCGCCACCGCCTTTGCAGCATGGACGTCATCGTTCCTCCCGGGCCGGGGCGGTACCGACCCCCGCATACCATTCCAGGAGGGGACGTGGCCCCCGCAGCGAGGGCATCACGCGCTGTGAAATCCGCTCCAACCGCAGGAGGAGCCGGGACACCGCTTCTGCCGGCTGTCGGGCGGGGCCCTGGATGCGCTGGCAGAAGAACGTGCGGCACCCGAACGGCCGGTCCGCGTACACGGTGCAGCGCAGGCCGCTCGCGTCCAGGTAGGGACAGCCGCCGTCGGCGCGGGGCGATGGGAGGGGCCCGCTGCGCTTGAGCAGCTCCCACTCCGGGAGCCACAGCCAGGGCTGGCGCCGGGTGACGGCCAGCTGGCAGCACTCTCCGCTCGCCGGGCACGAGTACGGGGCATACGCCGCGTCCGCCTGGCGGTAGACGGCGCGCGTCTCCTGGAGGGCGCGCTCCAATGCCCGCGTCCCCGGCGCTGGCGTCTCGTCGTCTCCGTCGTCCCAGTCCCGGCGTGCCATGCCTGAGCCGTTCCCCCACGTCGGGGTCCAGTGGATGGACCCCATGGATGGGTCCCACCCTATCTCACAGCATGCGCAGGACGAAACATTTGAGGTAGCGCGTCTCGCGCAGGTTGAGGAGGACGGGGTGGTCGCGGCCGGCGCCCCGGCGCTCGATGATCTGCACCCGGCGCTTCGCGTCCGCCGCGGCGGAGGCCAGCATGTCCTCGAAGGCCTGTTCGTCCACGTGGTACGTGCAGCTCGCGGTCACCAGGATGCCGCCGGGCCGCAGGAGCTGGAAGGCGCGCAGGTTGAGCTCCTTGTAGCCGCGCACCGCCGCCGGGATGGCGTCCTTGTTCTTCGCGAAGGAGGGCGGATCCAAGACGATGGTGTCGTAGCGCTTGCCCTCGTCCACCGCGTCGCGCAGGAAGTCGAACGCGTTGGCCGTCACCACGTCCAGGTTGGTGAGCTTGTTGGCCTGGGCGTTGTCGCGCAGCTGCGCGGAGGCCGCGTCTGAAATCTCCACCGCCGTGACGTGCTTCGCGCGCGTGGCCAGCTGGAGCGCGAACCCGCCCACGTAGCTGAAGCAGTCCAGCGCCTCGCCGAAGGCGTACTGCGCCGCCATGACGTGGTTCTCGCGCTGGTCCAGGAACGCGCCCGTCTTCTGGCCCTCCAGCAGGTCCGCGCGCACGCGCACCAGCCCCTCGTCGAAGGCCACCGGGCCCGGCGGCAGCGCGCCGCGCAGGAGGCCCTTCTCCGGCGTGAGGCCCTCCAGGTGGCGCACGCTCACGTCGGAGCGGTTGACGATGCCCTTGGGGTGGAGCTGCTCCTCCAGCAGGTCCGCGATGAGCGCCTTGCGCTGCTCCATGGCGGGGACCAGGAACTGCACGCTCAAGTAGTCGCCGTAGCGGTCCACCACCAGCCCGGGCAGGCCGTCCGCCTCGCCGTGCACCAGCCGGTACGTCGTCTCGCCGGGGAGCGCGAGCTTGCGCAGGGCCTCCGCGGACTGGAGGCGCTGGCGGAAGAAGTCCGCGTCCACCGGGACGTCGTCGTGGGTGAGCCAGCGCAGGGAGATCTTCGACTGCTTCGAATAGAAGGCCTTGCCGAGGAACCAGCCGCGGCCGTCCACCACGCGCACGACCTCGCCGCCCTGGAGGCCGGGGTCGCCGTTGAGGTCCGCGCGGTAGATCCACGGCGGGCCCGCGAGCCAGCGGTCGGAGCCGCGGCGCAGGAGCACCACCTGGGGCGTGCCGTCCGGGCCCAGCTCCGGCGTCGTGCGGTCCGGGCGGGGCTTCTCGGGGCGTGGGCCGTGCTTCTCCGGACGCGGGCCGGGCTTGCCGCCACGTCCGGGGGGAGGGAGGCCGGGCCGGCCGGAGCGGGGAGGAGAGGAGGGCTTCATCGGAGGCGTCTCGGAGGGAAAGAGGCGGGAACGTCGGCGCGGCGTATACTCGCAACCCGCGTGAGTTACGAGTTGGTCCTTCAGGCGCGGACCCGAGGCGCCTCCTTCGACATGGCACGGGTGGACGCCCTCCTGGCGGCGTGCCCGGGGACCATCCGCCCGGACGGCGTGCGGGAGTGGGACCTGGGGGTGGGCCACATCGAGGTCCTGCCCCTGCGCGACGGCAAGCAGGTGGTGGGCGCGGAGCTGCGCGTGCCGCTGGAGGACCGCGAGGAGCTCATCCGCGAGGCCCTCACGGAGGCGGCCGGCCTGGCGCACAAGGCGCAGCTCCAACTGTTCGACCCGCAGCTGGGCGAGGTCCTCACCGGGGCCGCCACGGAGCGCGTGGTGGAGCAGTACCTGCGCACGGAGCACTACCGGCGCACGGCGAAGCCGATGGAGATCACCCCCGGCCTGGAGGAGGCGATGGACCGGGCGGCGCGGGTGGACATGGGCATGCCGAACGAGCGCATGTCGCTGAGCTCGCGGCTGGTGCTCTTCGCGGCGGGCGGCTTCGCCATCCTCTTCTTCGTGATGCGCTTCCTGATGGCGCAGCTGCGCGGGGAGTGAGCCGGGAGGGACCTGCCCCACGGGGCGGCGGGGACCCTGCCGGGCGGCAGCGCCGGGTGCCCGGCTCCCCATGGGCGCGAGGGTGAATCTGGCGTTAACGTGCCAGCGTGCTCAAGGTCCTCGTCATCGTCTGCATCCTGTTGCCCCTGGCGGAGCTGTACCTGCTCATCACGCTGGGGCACCACCTCGGGCTGGGGGCCACGCTCGCGCTGCTGGCCGTGTCCGCCGTGCTGGGGAGCCTCATCGCCCGGAAGCAGGGGGAGAAGGTGTTCCGGAACTGGCGCGAGGCCATGGGCGGCGGCGGCGTGCCCGAGGAGGGCCTGCTCAACGGCGTGCTGGTGCTGGTGGGCGGCGCGCTGCTCATCGCGCCGGGGTTCATCTCGGACGTGATGGGGCTCTCGCTGATGGTGCCGCCGGTGCGCCGCTGGGTGACGGCGCGGGTGCGGCGCTCGCTGGAGCAGACGCTGCTGTCGGGCTCCGTGCGCTTCACGCAGGTCGGGCCCATGCCGGGCGCGGATCCATTCCAGGACGCCCGGCGCTTCGACGGGCAGGAGGCGAACGCGACGGTGGAGCCGTCGGAGGGCGACGCGAACTTCCGCCGCCCCCGAAGCGAAGGGGGCGAGGTGGACGCGGAGTTCACCAGCGACGAGGAGCCCCGGGGCTGACGGGCACGCCCTGTGGCGAGCCGTTCCACCGCGGTGTCACGGGCGCCGGCGCGGGCAGGGGCTCGGGGGGCTGAGGGGGCGCGCCGGGCCCGGGCTCGGCGGACATGCGCAGGGCGGTGCGGGCCTCGGTGGCGTAGCGGCCGTTGGGGAACTCGCGGAGGTACTGACGGAACTCGTCCTCCGCGTCCGCGGGCAGGCGCTGCTTGTTGAAGCAGCGGCCGCGCAGGATGCGGGCCTGCTCCCGGTGGCTCGTGCGTGGGCTGGCGGCGGCGATCTCCCCGAGTCCCACGAGGAACCGTCCGCAGGTGGCGGCCGACGTCTGCACCTTGGCGTAGCCGAGGAAGCGCTCATCCGAGTCCTCCGACAGGAGCCCGCCCGGAACGAGCGTGCCCAGCGTCTTGCGCTTCGGCGGCTCCGCGGGCGTGGCCGGGGCCATGGACGGGGCCTGCACGGCCGGCATGGGCGCGGAGGACGCGAGCGAGCCCGCCGGTGAGCCGGGGTAGGGCACGAAGTCGTCGGATGGGGTGGACTCGCGCGGCGACACGTCCACGGGCTTGGGAATCTCCGTGTTGGGCGACTCCAAGGGATTGGCAGCCGTGGCAATCTCCTGGCGAGCCGCTTCCGGAGCAGGAGCGCCGGGCGTCGCCTGGGCCATGGCCTGCGCCGGCGCGGGAGGGGGCTCCCCAGGCGCGGGGGCGTCCGGGGACCTGGCGGTGGGGGCGACGGGCTGGCGCGGGGAGGGGGTGACCTCCGGCCATGAGGGGCTCTTCTTCATGGGCTCGAGGCTCGCGACCGCGGCGCCGGGCTCGGCGGCCCGCAGGTCCTGGAACGCCTGCCGGTCTCCAGCCGAGAGCGTGCGGGGCTTCATCGCCTTGCCCCTGCCCGCGAGCTCCACGCGCTCGCCCGCGTCCACGAAGCGCGGAGGCTGACCGTCCGCGTCCACGCGCACGCGCCCTTCGAGCACGGCCACCGCGGCGCCGGCCGCCGTGCGCTCCACCGAGAAGACCGTCCCCACGACGGAGACCCGCAGGCCCGCGGACTCCACGAGGAACGCGTCGCGCTTCACATGCGAGGCATTGACGGAGAGCCGGCCCTGCTGGACGGTCAGGTGCACGGCGTTCGACTCCGCGCGCGCGAACACCACGTCCGAGTCCGCCGACAGCCGCACCCGGCTCTCATCTGGAAGCCGCAGCACCGCCGACGCCTTCGGGGGCGTGCGCACCGCCATGCCCGAGCGCAGCCGCATCCCGGCCGCGAGCGCACGTTCCTGACCGGTGGCCTCCCGCAGCACCGCGCCGGTGACGCGCTCCGCCTCCGTCGTGGCGACCGCGACCGCTTCCTGCTTCCCGGGCTCCGGGGCCTGCTGGAGCGTGTCCGTCCCCGAGGCGCTCTCCGGAGCCTGCTGGAGCGTGTCCATCCCCGAGGCGCTCTCCGGGGGGCGCTCGTCGGGAGCACCGGCGCTCGGGCCGGTCGCGACCGTGGACTCCGGCCCCCGCGTGGCGCCGCTCCTCCACCTCGACCCGCCCAGCCACACCAGCAGCGCGACGGCGCAGGCCCCCGCGAGCGTCAGCGCCCAGGGCGACAGGAAGCGCCGCTGGGGCACCGCCATCCGCTTCGCCGCGGCCGCCTTCAGCTTCGCCCCCGTCTCCTCCCACCGGACGGCGGGCTCCACCGTGCGCGCCGTGTGCAGCAGCGCCCGGGCCTCCACCACGCGCCTCCACTCCGCCGCGCACGCGGCGCACGCGGCCACGTGCGCCTCCACCCGGGCCCTGGCGGCGGCATCCAGCTCCCCCGCGGCGAGCGCCCACAGGGCCCCGGTCTCATGGCCGGCCATGGGAACCTCCCACCGGCCGGGCGGCGACCAGACGCTGCATGGCCTCGGTGAACTCCAGTCTCGCGTGGTGCAGGCGGCTGCGCACGGTGTTGGGCGAGCTTCCCACGGCGAGGGCAATCTCGTCCGGGCTCATGCCGCACAGCTCGTGGTAGACGAAGACGATGCGCTTCTTGGGCTTGAGCCGCTCCAGCGCCGCCTCCACCAGCCGGGCGGCCTGACGGCGCTCCGCGGCGCGCTCCGGGTCCTCGCCGGTGGCCACCACCTCCGGCGGCTCCGCGAAGGGGTCCTCCGGTCGGCGCCGCTTCCACCGCAGATGGCTGAGCGCCACGTTGGCGCACACCCGATAGAGGAACGTCTTGAAGCGGGACTCGCCCCGGAAGCCCTTCACCGCCGTGAGCAGCCGCAGGTACGCCTCCTGGACCAGGTCGTCCACCTCCACGCGGTTCCCCACCAGGTGGCGCAGCGTGCGCGCCGCGTCCAGCTTCGTGGCCTCGTAGAGCTGCTCGAACGCGGCCAGGTCCCCGCCCTGGACCCGCTGGACCAGGAGTCGCAGCTGGGTCTCCTCCGCGGAAGCCGGCCCACGCGCGCCCGCCACCTCCGCGCCGGACTCCGGCGGGGTCGTGGACGCCCACGTGCGCGCTCCTCGGCTGAACACCCGGACCTCTCCTTCAGGGCGACGCAGGACGTCCCCGTCCTCCAGGGCCGCCCTCCAGTCTGTATCGCGGGTCCAGACGAGCACACTGCCTCCGTGCCCCTAGGTCTCCGGACCAACAAAAAAAGATCAAAAAGATTTGATCAATCTGGCCACCTCTTGCGTCGAAGGCTCTCGAAATTGGATGACCCCCCCGGTGGCCGGTCCGGACCCATCCCATTCCTTTGGAGCCCCCACTCATGAGGAACCTCACGCTTCGCGGCACGTTGGTCGTGCCGTTCCTGACGCTGTTAAGCCTGCTGTCGGGTTGCATCCTCGAGACGAATGGCGGCGGTTACTGGCCCGACGACGACTACGACACCAGCTACGGGTGCTCCACCACGTCCGACTGCGGCTCGAACCAGTACTGTCGCTCCGGTAGCTGCTGGGACCTGGATTCCAACACCCAGGGCTGTGTGTATTCCAGCGAGTGTCCCGGCACGCAGATGTGTATCAACGGCTACTGCGCCCAGTCCTGCTACCGCGACTCGGAATGCGGCGCGAGCGGCCGCTGCAAGGACAACTTCTGCACCTCCACGGGCACCGGCACCACGGACGGCGGCACCAAGACGGACGGCGGCACCAAGACGGATGGTGGCACGAAGCCCGACGCGGGCACGGACGGCGGCACGAAGCCCGACGCGGGCGCGGACGCCGGCACCCCGGTCTGCCGGGTCAATGCTGACTGCGGCACGGACCACTACTGCATCAACGGCCAGTGCCGTCAGCAGTGCGACGGGGACGACAAGTGCGGTCCGGGCGGCGTGTGCATCCAGGGGCTGTGCCAGAAGCCGCAGACGGACCCGAACGCGTGCACCACGGAGGCCCAGTGCCCCACGGGCCGCGACTGCGTGGACGGCCAGTGCCGCGCGCCCTGCAACTCCACGACGGAGTGCTCGGCGGACACGAAGTGCGAGGTGGGCTACTGCCTCCCCATCCCGTCCGGCGGCGAGTGCCAGGCCAACTGCGAGTGCCCGGCCGGCCAGGTCTGCACCAGCGGCCAGTGCAAGTCGCCGCAGCCGGACCCGGGCCAGGCGTGCCTCGCCAACTGCGACTGCCCCTCGGGCCAGGTGTGCACGAGCGGCTATTGCAAGTCGCCGGTGCCGGACGCGGGCTCGGGCAGCAACTGGGACTGCACGGTGAACTGCGAGTGCCCGTCCGGTGAGGTCTGCACCAGCGGCCACTGCAAGCTGCCCCCGACGCAGCCGTCGTCCGACGCGGGGACGTCCGGCGCGGTGTGCCGCGCCAACTGCGAGTGCCCGGCCGGCCAGATGTGCGCGAGCGGCCAGTGCAAGCCGGTGAACCAGGGCTCCGGCAAGCCCTGCCAGGCCAACTGCGAGTGCCCCTCCGGCGAGCGCTGCCAGGAGAACGTCTGCTGGCTGTAGCCGTCAGCGGGTGAGGCTCACCGCGAGGGGGCCACCATGCGCCAGCAGCGGTGGATCTCCTTGCGGTGGAAGTCCTCGGGGATGGAGCGGGGGGTGAGCTCCTCCACCCGTTCCATGCCCCGGGTGGCGGAGTCCTTCAGCTCGAAGCCCAGGAAGTTGGTGGAGAAGTAGAGGACGCCTCCGGGGGCCATGAGCGCCCGGAGGTGCTCCAGCATCCGCACGTGGTCGCGCTGCACGTCGAAGGTCCCCGACATCTTCTTCGACGTGGAGAACGACGGCGGGTCGCAGACGATGAGGTCGTAGCGCTCGTCCCCGTGCTTCGCCTGGTCCTCCAGCCACGCCTTCGCGTCCGCGCGGACGAGCACGTGGCGCGGGTCCGCCAGGCCGTTGAGGACCAGGTTGTCCTCGGCCCAGTCCAGGTACGTGTTGGACAGGTCCACGCTCACGCTGCTCGCCGCGCCGCCCGCCGCCGCGTACACGGTGAACGCGCCGGTGTACGCGAAGAGGTTGAGGAAGCGCTTCCCCTTCGCCTCGCCGCGCACGCGCGCGCGGGTGTTGCGGTGGTCCATGAAGAGGCCGGTGTCCAGGTAGTCGCCCAGGTTCACCCAGAACTTGAGGCCCTGCTCCTCCACCACCAGCCGCTCGCTGCCCTGGCCCACGCGCTGGTACTGCGAGCGGCCCCAGGGCTGGGGCGTGTGCGTCTTCACGCAGATGCGCTCGGGAGGCACGCCCAGCACGGCGGTGACGGCGGCGAGCACCTCGTCGCGCTCGGCGCTCTCGGTGGCGCCCTTCGCGTGGGCCTTGCGGCGGGGGAACTCCACGACGTGGGCGTGGTCGCCGTAGAGGTCCACGGCGTAGGGGTACTCGGGGATGTCCCGGTCATAGACGCGGAAGGCGGTGAGCCCCTGCGCGCGGGCCCACTTGCGCAGGTGCTTCGCGTTCTTGCGCAGGCGGTTCTCGAACATGCCCGCGCCCGGTGTCTGCTGCTTGCCTTCGTCCGACATGCTCCCCTCATATTGCAGGCCGCCCCGGGGGCGGGGGAAAACCCGTGCCCATGAGCGTGCGCGTCGAGAAGAGCGGCCCAGTCACCACCGTCATCCTCCACCGGCCGGAGGTCCGCAACGCCGTGGACGCGGACGCGGCCCGGGCGCTGGCGGACGCCTTCCGCGCCTTCGACGCGGACCCCGACGCGCGCGTGGGCGTGCTCTACGGCGACGCAGGTACCTTCTGCGCGGGCGCGGACCTGAAGGCCGTGTCCGAAGGGCGCCTCTTGCGCCTGGAGACGGACGGGGACGGGCCCATGGGGCCCTCGCGCATGCGCCTGTCCAAGCCCGTGGTGGCGGCCATCAGCGGTCACGCGGTGGCGGGCGGCCTGGAGCTGGCGCTGTGGTGCGACCTGCGCGTGGCGGAGGAGGACGCGGTGCTGGGCGTCTTCTGCCGACGCTGGGGCGTGCCGCTCATCGACGGGGGCACCGTGCGCCTGCCCCGGCTGATTGGCCTGTCGCGCGCCCTGGACCTCATCCTCACCGGCCGCCCCGTGCCCGCGGCGGAGGCGCTGGGCATGGGCCTGATCAACCGCGTGGTGCCGAGGGGCGAGGCCCGGAGCGCCGCGGAGGCCCTGGCCGCTCAAATCGCCGCCTTCCCCCAGGCGTGCATGAACGCGGACCGGGCCTCCGCCTACGCCCAGGCCGACCTGGCCTTCGAAGACGCGATGCGCCAGGAGTTCGAGGGCGGGGTGAAGGTGCTCCAGACGGAGTCCATCCCCGGGGCCACGCGCTTCGCGAAGGGGGCGGGCCGGCACGGCCGCTTCGAGTAGGACCCCGGGGCACACGGGGCGGGGACGCTGCGCGGCCGGTGGGACTGTGTTAGTTCGCGAAGCCATGCGCTTCGACACGCTCGCCATCCACGCCGGCCAGGAGCCGGACCCCACCACGGGCGCCATCATGACGCCCGTCTACCTGACCTCCACCTACGTCCAGGACGGGCCGGGGGAGCACAAGGGCTACGAGTACAGCCGCACGCAGAACCCCACGCGCAAGGCGCTGCAGGACTGCCTGGCCGCGCTGGAGGGCGCGAAGTACGGCGCCGCGTTCGCGTCCGGCCTCGCCGGCACGGACATGCTGATGCACATGCTGGAGGCCGGTGACCACGTCATCGTCTCCGACGACGTGTACGGCGGCACCTTCCGCATCTTCGACAAGGTGTGGAAGCGCTCGGGCCTGAGCTACTCCTTCGTGGACCTCTCCAAGCCGGAGAACTTCGAGGCGGCCATCACCCCCAAGACGAAGATGGTCTGGGTGGAGACGCCCACGAACCCGATGCTCAAGCTCATCGACCTGGCGCGCATCGCCGAGGTCGCCAGGAAGCGCGGCATCATCTCCGTCGCGGACAACACGTTCATGACGCCGTACTTCCAGAAGCCGCTGTCGCTGGGCTTCGACGTCGTGGCGCACTCCACGACGAAGTACCTCAACGGCCACAGCGACGTGGTGGGCGGCTTCGTCTGCACCAGCCGCGACGACATCGCGGAGCGGATGTACTTCCTGCAGAACGCGGTGGGCGGCGTGTCCGGCGCCTTCGACAGCTTCCTCGTGCTGCGCGGCGTGAAGACGCTGCACGTGCGCATGGACCGCCACGCGCAGAACGCGATGAAGGTGGCCCAGTACCTGTCCACGCACAAGCAGGTGAAGAAGGTCACCTACCCGGGCCTGGAGACGCACCCGCAGCACGCGCTCGCGCGCCAGCAGATGACCGGCTTCGGCGGCATGCTGACGTTCGACATCCACGGCGGCCTGGAGGCGGCGCGCACCTTCCTCAAGACGGTGAAGGTCTTCGCCTGCGCCGAGTCCCTGGGCGGCGTCGAGTCCCTCATCGAGCACCCCGCCATCATGACCCACGCCTCCGTGCCCAGGGAGACGCGCGAGAAGCTGGGCATCGCGGACGGCTTCATCCGCCTGTCCGTCGGCATCGAGGACGCGCAGGACCTCATCGACGACCTCGCGCAGGCGCTCGACCGCGTGAAGTAGTCCGGCGCTCGCTCGCGCTCCAGGGGGACGGCCTGCCCTCCGGCGCAGGGGGAATGTTGGCTTGAAGACGCCGTTCCCGGCGCGATGCGTAACCGACTGCTCGTCTCCACCTGCCTCCTGGGCGCGTGGCTCGCGACTGGCTGCGAGTCACCGCCCGCTCCCACCGACTCCGACTTCCCTCCGGCCGCGCTGCCGGAGCCGCTCGCCGCGTCCAACTGCAACCCGCTCGTCACCCGGGCGGTGACGGCCAGCGGGGACGACGGCAACGTCCCGGCCAACACGCAGGATGACGACCTGGGCACGCGCTGGAGCGCGCAGGGCACGGGCGTGTGGCTGCAACTGGACCTGGGCTCGGCGCAGACGCTCACCGGCGCCACCCTCGCGTGGCACCGGGGCAACGAGCGCCAGAACCACTTCGTCGTCTCCACGTCCACCGACGGCGGCACCTTCACCCAGGCGTACGCGGGGGATAGCGCGCTCGACACGTCCGCGCAGACGGTGTCGTTCTCCTCGCGCAGCGCGCGCTACGTGCGCATCACCGTCAACGGCAACACGGTGAACGACTGGAACTCCATCGCGGAGGCCCGCGCGTGCGCGGCCAGCGCGCCGCCGTCCTCCAGCGACTCCGGCCCCGCGCTGCCGCGCCTGCCGTACCTGCAGAGCGTGAAGCAGACGTCCGCCATCATCGCCTTCCGCACCGCCAGCACCTGCACCCCCACCGTGCGCTACGGCGAGGGCACCAGCCTCACGTCCTCCGTCAGCGCGGGCGTGTCCGGCACGCGCCACGCGGTGAAGCTGTCCGGCCTGTCCGCGGGCCGCGCCTACGGCTACGTGGTGGAGGCCTGCGGCAGCAAGACGGGCCTGCGCGGCTTCCAGACGTCCACCACGTCCAGGGCCACCACGGCGCACTTCACCGCGATGGGGGACTTCGGCACCGGCGGCAGCATGCAGGCGAAGGTGATGGCGGTGATGAACACGCCGCGGTGGCGCTCGGAGCTGCTCCTGGCCCTGGGCGACAACGCCTACCCGGACGGCACGGACGCGGAGTTCCAGGCGCACCTCTTCACGCCCATGGCCGGCCTCCTGCGCGAGGTGCCCATGTTCGCCACGCCGGGCAACCACGAGTACGTGACGAACCAGGCGCAGCCCTACCTGGACAACATGTACCTGCCCGCCAACAACCCGCAGGGCAGCGAGCGCTACTACTCGTTCGACTGGGGGCCGGTGCACTTCGTCTCCCTGGACTCCAACTGCGCGGTGGGCCTCGCGTCCGCGGACCGGTGCACGCTCGCGGCGCAGAGGGCGTGGGCGGAGGCCGACCTGGCCGCGAACACGCGCCCGTGGGTGGTGGCCTTCTTCCACCACCCGTCCTGGTCCAGCGGCGAGCACGGCTCGCAGCTCACCATGCGCCGCCAGTTCGGCCCGCTGTTCGAGAAGTACGGCGTGGACCTGGTCCTCACGGGCCATGACCACGACTACGAGCGCAGCAAGCCCATGTCCGGCGACAACGTGGCCTCCGGCTCCCAGCGCGGCATCCCGTACCTGGTGGTGGGCAGCGGCGGCGCCACGCTGCGCCCCTTCTCCACCAGCCAGCCCGCGTGGAGCGCGCTGCGCGACAACCAGGCCTACGGCTTCCTGGACGTCACGGTGGACGGCGGCACGCTCACCGCGCGGCTGATCACCTCCAGCAACACCGTGCGCGACACGCTCGTCATCAAGAAGACGCTGGCCAAGGCCTCGGCCCCGGGCGTCCGGGCCAGCGCCCTGGAGTCGGACGAGGCCGACGCGGAGGAGGCCCAGGACACGCCGCCGGGCCCCACGGACGACCGCGGCGAGCCGAAGCTCCGCGGCCCCGTGCCGCCCGCCGACACGCCCGAGTCCGTGGCCGACCCGGAGGAGCCGCTTCCGCAGTAGCCCGCGGGCCCGCCGGAGGGTAGGGAAGGGCGGGACCCAGCGCTCCACGCTGCTTGAACCGCCGGCGGACCCGGCACCAACGGAAGGGACACCATGCGCTACTTCGAGGACTTCCCCGTGGGGGAGATCATGGAGCGGGGGCCGTACGTGGTGACGCGCGAGGAGATCCTCGCGTTCGCGCGCCAGTTCGACCCCCAGCCCTTCCACATCGACGAGGACGCCGCCGGCAGGAGCATCTACGGCGGCATCATCGCCAGCGGCTGGCACACCGCCGCCATCTGCCACAAGCTCATGGTGGAGGGCCTGCTGGGGCAGGCCGCCGGCATGGGCTCGCCCGGCCTGGACGAGCTGCGCTGGAAGAAGCCGGTGCGCCCGGGGGACTCGCTCAAGGTGCGCATCGAGACGCTGGAGGCGAGGCCCTCCGTGAGCAAGCCGGACCGCGGCGCGCTCAAGCTGCGCCTGGAGGTCGTGAACCAGCACGGCGAGGTGGTGATGACGGAGGTGGCCAACGCCCTCTTCGCCCGCCGCCCGCCGGCACCCTGACGCTCAGTCAACCACCACGGCGCAGTCCCCGAGCTCCAGCCGCAGCGGCTGCCGCGCGGGGACGCGCCACGTCTCGCCGGGCGTTGAAGACGTCGTGCCCCCGGCGGCCGTGGTCCCCCTCCACCACCTCCACGAAGTAGCAGGGGGGCCGCCGCCCACGGTCACCCGCGCGTGATGGGGCGCCACGCCGGGCCGGTCCACGACGACGGTGTTGTCGGGCGCGCTCCCCACGGTGAGCCCCGGCGTCCAGACCTCGCGCCTGCCGCCGAGCAGCACGCTGGAGAGGACCGTCCCGTCCCCCAGCGCGGGCTTCGAGGATCGTGGCGGCCATGGCACGTGCCTTTTTCCGTTCGGGGGACCCACACTTTGAGTTCCAGGGCTGACCTGGGTTACCAATACGCCCAAAGGAGAAGCCCATGTCCAACACCAATGAGGTCGTTCCTCCTCCGGCCCCCAGCCGGCTGAAGCGCCCCGTGGAAGTGGTGCGCGCGGAGCTGCTGGCGGATGAGGACGTGAAGCAGCAGGCGGAGCTGTTCAAGATCCCCGTCGCGCAGTACGTGGAGAAGATCCTCGACTACGCCATCCACCCGGACAAGCCGCCCCAGCTGGAGATCATCCCCGACGAGGAGCTGAAGGCGCGCGACCCGAAGATCGCCACGGTGGAGGAGATCGGCACCCACCTGCAGAAGATCATCGACGGGGAGATCGCCATCAGCCCCGCCCAGCAGCGCGACGGCTTCAGCAGCGACAAGAGCCACGAGCAGCGCTACAGCGCCGCGCTGGGCTCCGCCAGCAAGCCCGGCCAGACAGTGGCCCCCAAGGAGGGAACCGCCGTGGATCCGGCGGAGGCCAAGAAGGGCCCCATCCGGGGCTGAGCCGTTCTCCCAAGTCCCTGGAATCAAAGGGGTTTTTCACGGGAGACTCGGATAATCCAGGAACCGGAAACTTCTCCGGAGCCCCTCCGAGAATCCCACTGTCAGTCTCACTTCGAGGGCCCGCGCGGCCCTCCACGAAAAGGATCAGACCATGGGTGGCATCGGCAAGGCTCTCGGCAAGGTGATGGACATCGTCAAGCCGTTCGTGTCGGCGGTGAACCCGCTGCTCGGCGCGGCGATGGGCTTCGCCAGCGGCTTGATGCAGGGCAAGAACCCGCTCCAGTCGCTGCTGGGCGCGGCCACCGACCTCATCCCGGGCGGCGGCGTGCTCAAGAACGCGCTGGGGACCTTCGCCAACTCCGGCCTGATGGACGGCGCGGGCGGCAACAGCCTGCTGTCCGGCGCGCTGAACCTGGCGAAGGGCAAGAGCAAGGTCACCGACATCGTCGGCGACCTGTTCAAGGCCACCAAGAGCAACCCGCTCACCAACCTGGGCATGAACAACGCGACGGAGCTCGCGGCCCAGAAGATGTCCACCTTCCTCTCCTAGTCCATGAAGCCCGTCCGCTTCGACCCCAAGCTCCACCACGACCTGCTCAACCTGTGGCGCAAGCCGTGGGATGAGACGATGACCCCGGAGGCCCTGCCGGAGTACGGGTACGTGGTGCCGGGCAAGGCGGCGGGCTTCCTGTACCGCACGGACAGCTCGGTGGCGTTGATTGAAGGCATCATCGCCGCGCCCGGGCTGACGAAGGAGGACCGCGGCCAGGCCGTCGACGCCATCGTCGCCGCGATCCGCGACGAGGCCCGGAGGCAGGGCTTCAAGCTGCTCCTGGGCTACTCGCAGCTGGACGCCATCAAGAACCGCGCGGAGCGCTTCGGCTTCATGCACGTGGGCCCGGGCTACCACATGGTGGCCCTGGACCTGACGAAGCAGGACCCGCCGGGACTCTGAAGGCCCCGCCTCCCCGCTCCAGGAACACGACGGGCCCGAAGGGAGGAAGTCCTCCTCCTTCCGGGCCCGCGGTGCTTCAGGCCTCCGCCCGCCGGGCTCAGGCGGCGGTGCGGTGCAGGTGGTCGATGAGGTCGATCTTCGTGACGATGGCGACCACCGTCTCGCCGTCCTTCACCACGGCCACGTTGTCGCGCGCGAAGATCTCACGCAGCCGGTCGATGCTGGCGTCGGCGGACACGGCGCCCTGGAGCGGGGCGACGATGGGGTCGATGGCGTCCTGGAACTTCACCTTGTTGGCCACCAGGGCGTTGAGCAGGTCGTACTCGTGCACCATGCCCACGGCGCGGCCGTCGTCGGACACCACCGGCATCTGGCTGATGCCGTGGCTGCGCAGGGTCTCCACCACGTGGTCCACGCGGTCACCGCGCTTCGCCGTCTTCAGGTCGCGGGGCTTCGCGCCGATGATGTCGCGCACGGTGCCGGCGCCCTTCTCCTGCATGAAGCCGTTGTCGCGCATCCACTCGTCGGAGTGGAACTTGCTGATGTAGCTGCTGCCGGAGTCCGGGAGGACGACCACGATGGTCTTCCCCTTGCCGACCTCCTTCGCCAGCTGCACCGCCACGTGCACGGCGGCGCCGGACGAGCCGCCCGCGAAGATGCCCTCCTCGCGCGCGAGGCGGCGGGCGGCGTTGAAGCACATGCGGTCATCGACCTGGCGCACGTCGTCCACGACCTTGAAGTCCATGGCGCCGCACAGCATGTCCTCGCCAATGCCCTCGACCTTGTAGACGTGCGGCTCGGGGAGCTTGCCCGTCTTGAAGTAGCCCTCGTAGACGGAGCCCTCCGGATCCACGCCGATGTTCTTCAGGCCGGGGATCTTCTCCTTGAGGAACTTGCCGGCGCCGCTCATGGTGCCGCCGGTGCCCAGGCCGGACACGAAGTAGTCAATCTTCCCCTCGGTCTGCTGGAAGAGCTCCGGACCCGTCGTGTGGTAGTGCGCCTCGATGTTGTCCGGGTTGTGGTACTGGTTCAGCATGAACGCGCCGGGCGTCTCCTTGGCCAGGCGCTTGGACGTCTCGTAGTAGCTGCGCGGATCCTCCGCCGGGACGTTCGTCGGCGTGACGACGACCTGGGCGCCCATGGCCTTCAGGCGGTTGATCTTCTCCAGGGACATCTTGTCCGGCATGGTGAAGATGCACTTGTAGCCCTTCACCGCCGCGGCCAGCGCCACGCCCATGCCGGTGTTTCCGGACGTGTTCTCCACGATGGTGCCGCCGGGCTTGAGCTTCCCCTCCCGCTCGGCCTTTTCGATGATGTAGAGCGCCATGCGGTCCTTGATGGACGCGCCGGGGTTCATGAACTCGCACTTCACGAGCACGGTGGCGTCGTTCGGACCGACGAGCTTGTTGAGCTTCACCAGCGGCGTGTGACCGATGGCGGTGAGGATGTTCTGTTGGATGTCCATCGTGCGTGGCTTCCCGAAAAAAGGAGGGGTCGGGGCCTTATATGTGCTCCGCCCTGTCAGGGGGAACATGCCCGGAGGCAGGGCCCTTCCTGACGCAGGATGCCGCGAGCGGCGGGGCGTTTCCCGGGCCTCTCCAGGGGACGTCCGCCGGGGACGTGGGGGCATGAAGGCGCCTCGTCGCGTAGGCGACAGGGC
>JAFADT010000420.1 GCA_023424585.1 Pseudomonadota bacterium | reverse complement strand
GATGGACTTCGCCATCTTCGACCAGACGGGACAGAAGCCCCTCATCGTCATCGAGACCAAGCCCCTGGGCACCGACCTCAAGTCTCGCGCCCAGCAGCTGGCCCGCTACCTCTCCCAGCTCCCGGAGCTCCACTTCGGCATCATCACGGACGGGTGCCACTACCTATTCTTCGGAGACCTGGAGAACCCCAACGTCATGGACCCGGAGCCCTTCTTCACGTTCTCCCTGGAGGACACGAAGTCGGACTGGGCCAAGGTCGCGAAGTTCCTGTCCAAGTTCAGCCGCGAATCCTTCAACGCCACGACGCTCATCACCGACGCGGAGAACAGCCGCTACCGCCAGGGGATGATCGACAAGCTCTCCGCCGCCCTGAGGTCCCCCGGCGACCACGAGGGCTTCCTCAAGTGGCTCACCGAGGACATCTACAAGGGGAAGCGGACGACCGCCGTCATGGAGCGCCTCGCGGAGGTCGCCAGGGAGGCCATCGAGCCCACCCTCCTCCGCGTCATGGGCGACGACTTCCTCGACAAGCTCAAGGAGCGCCTCCAGCGCCTGAACGAAGGCACCGAGGTCCCCGCCGCCGCCAAGGACGGCCCCAACGTGGTGAGGGCCGACAGCGCGAAGCCCTTCGAACCGGAGCCGCGCGCGCCGGGCGACGACAAGGGACGCGCCGTCATCGAGACCACCGAGGAGGAGCTGGCCTTCTTCGGCGTCATCCGGGACATCTGCGCCAAGAGCGGCCACGCGGCCGAGGACGTCCTCTACCGGGACACCTCGAACTACTTCAACGTGTCCTTCAAGAAGCCCACGAAGTGGTTCGCGCGGTTCTTCGGCAATGGCAAGCGCAAGTGCATCGCAACCTGGGTGCCCGTCGACGAAGCGAAGACCCTCGCCGCGGGGTTCGAAGTGGAAGCGTCCCCCTCGGCCTTCGGCGTGAGCCGCATCTACATCCAGACGGTCCCGGAGGTGTGGGCGCTCAAGGCGCTCGTCGCCCGGAGCCTGGAGCTCTCCCTCACGGCCAAGGAGGAGGCGCCCACCGAGCCCCCGCGCGAGGAGGCCCGGGCCGCGCTCAAGGTGGTCGCCAGCCAGTAGCGGCCCCCCGCGCGCTCACATCGTCGGCCGGTACGGCTCCACCGAGAGCCCCTTGGACGCGAGGAACTCCGGGTTGAAGACCTTGGAGGCGTACCGGCTGCCGTGGTCGCACAGGAACGTGACGATGCGCAGGCCCTGCCCCTGGTACCTGCGCGCCACATCCCAGGCCGCCACCACGTTCAGGGCCGAGGAGGTGCCCACCACCAGCGCGTCCTCGCGCGCCAGGTGGTAGAGCATCCGCAGCATGTCCTCGTCCTCCACGCGCATCGCTTCATCCACGCGCGCCTGCCGGAAGTTCTCCGTCAGCCGCATGATGCCAATGCCCTCCGTGATGGAGCTCCCGGCCGCCTCCAGCTTCCCCGTGCGCACCTGGCAGTAGAGCCCCGACCCCGGCGGATCCACCAACACCACGCGCAGCGCCGGGTTCTTCTCCTTCAGGTAGCGGCTCGTCCCGGACAGCGTGCCGCCGCTGCCCACCGACGCCACCAGCACGTCCACCTTCCCCTCCGCCTGCTCCCAGATCTCCGGCCCCGTCGTCTCGTAGTGAAAGTCGCCGTTCGCCGTGTTCTCGAACTGGTTCATCCACGCCCAGCCGTGCTCCTCCGCCAGCGCCCGCGCCTGGTGGAAGAAGTGCGAGGGATTGGAGAAGGGCACCGCCGGCACGCGACGCACCTGCACGCCCATCGCCTCCAGGTACTCGTACTTCTCTCGCGCCTGGTTGTCCGGCATCGTCACGACCACGCGGTAGCCCCGCTCGCGGCCCAGCAGCCCCAGCCCGATGCCCGTGTTGCCCGCGGTGCCCTCGACGATCGTGCCGCCCGGCTTCAGCTGCCCGGTGGCCTCCGCGCGCTGGATCATCCCCTTGGCGGCCCGGTCCTTGATGCTCCCGCCCGGGTTCATGAACTCCGCCTTGGCGACGATGTCACAGCCCGTCCGCCGGCTGAGCGAGCCGATGCGCAACAGCGGCGTGTCCCCCACCGCGTCCCAGAGTGAACCCATTCGTGGCGCCATGTCTGTCCCTCACCCGCTACAGCTTGCGCATCCGCACGCGGCGGACCTTGTGGTCACTGCCCTTCACCAGGATGAGCCGCGCCCGGGAGCGCGTGGGCGCGATGTTCTCCGCCAGGTTGGGCCCGTTGATCTCCGCCCACACCGACGCGGCCCGCGCGATGGCCTGCTCGCGCGTCAACTCGGAGAAGCGCCGGAAGAAGGAGCGCTCGTCGCGGAACGCCGTCTCCCACAGGCGCAGGAACCGCTCCACGTACCAGTGGCGGATGTCCGTCTCGGTCGCGTCCACGTAGATGGAGAAGTCGAAGAAGTCCGACAGGAACGTCTGCGGCAGCCGCCCGCCCTCCACCGGCCCCGTCTGCAGGACGTTGAGCCCCTCCAGGATGAGGATGTCCGGCTGCCGGACGGACTGCGCCTCCTCCGGCACGATGTCGTAGACGAGGTGCGAGTACACCGGCGCCGTCACCTCCTCGCGCCCCGCCTTCAGCTCCGCCAGGAAGCGCACCAGCGCGCGCCGGTCATAGCTCTCCGGGAAGCCCTTGCGGTTCATGATGCCCCGCTCGGTCAGCACCCGGTTGGGGTAGAGGAACCCGTCCGTCGTCACCAGCGCCACGCGCGGATGATCCGGCCAGCGCGCCAGGAGCGCCTGGAGGATGCGCGACGTGGTGCTCTTGCCCACCGCCACGCTCCCCGCGATGGCGATGATGAACGGCACCTTGCGCACCGAGTACCCCAGGAACGCCTGCTGCGCCGCCCACAGCGACTGCGCCGACGCCACCTGCAGGTGCAAGAGCCGCGACAACGGCAGGTAGACGTCCTCCACCTCCTGGAGGTCCAGCCGGTCCCCCAGGCCCCGCAGCTTCTCCACCTCGTCCGCCGTCAGCGTCAGCGGCGTGGCGGCCCGCAGCTCGCGCCACGCGGCGCGGTCCAGGTCGACGTACATCGAGGCGGCGCGGGGCTTGGTCACGGACATGCCGCCCAGCTTGAACCAGACCTCCCCATGTCCGGCAAGTGAAGGCGACAACAGGTCTTCCCCGCGATTCTTGACAGCAAGACATTCCCGTCGCCAACGTGCCCGCCTGCTTCCCGTCGCGCCCGGCGAGGCCGGGGGCACTCCGCCCTCCTGGAGTCCGTTCCCGGAGGTCCCGCGTGTCCACCGTCTCCGCCTCCGTCCTCCTCGCCGCCACGGGGCTGCTGCTCACCGCCCCTCACGCCCGGGCCCAGGCCGCCGAGCCCGCCCCGGCGCGCCCCGAGGCCGCGGAGCGCTCCGTCGTCCGGGTGTCGGAAGAAGGCTTCACGCTGTCGTCCGCGGACCAGGCCTTCGTGCTCAGGCTGCGCGGACAGCTCCAGGGCGACGGGCGCTTCTTCCTGGAGGACCCGGACCGCACGGGCACCAACACGTTCGTCATGCGCCGCGTGCGCCCCATCCTGGAGGGGACGCTCTTCGGCTTCATCGACCTGCGCCTCATGCCGGACTTCGGCGACGGCCAACCCATGCTCCAGGACGCGTTCATCGACTTCCGCCCGGGGGCATGGGTGCGCCTGCGCGCGGGCCGGTTCAAGACGCCGTTCGGCCTGGAGCTGCTCCAGTCCGACGTGGACAACCCCTTCATCGAGCGCTCGCTCACGGTGGACCTGGTCCCCAACCGCGACGAGGGCCTGGAGCTGCACGGCGAGGGCGAGGGCGGCCGGTGGCAGTACTCGCTGGCGGTGGTGAACGGCGACCCCGATGGCACGAGCGCCGACCTCAACGCCGACGACAGCTTCGACCTGGTCGCCCGCGTCTTCGCCCAGCCCTTCAAGGGCCGCGCGTCGGCCTTCCTCCAGGGGCTGGGCCTGGGCCTCGCGGTGACGCGCGGCCTCCAGTTCGGCACGGCCACCACCCCCCGGGCTGGCGCCGTTCCGCAGCACCGGCCAGCAGCTCATCTTCAGCTACCTGGGCAACGCGGACACCAGGGAGACCGTCACCGCGCACGGCCAGCACCTGCGGCTCGCGCCCCAGGGCCACTTCTACCGGGGCCCCTTCGGCCTCCTCGCGGAGTACGTCCGCTCCGAACAAGTGGTGCGAAGCGGCGACGCGCGCGCGAGGCTGCGCCACCACGCCTGGCAGACGTCGGTGTCGTGGGTCTTTGGCGGAGAGGCCTCCTTCGAGGGCGCCCGGCCGACGAGGCCCTTCGACCCGAAGACGCTCGGGGGCGGCGCGCTGGAGGTGGCGGCGCGCTACCACGCGCTGGACCTGGACGCCGCCGCCTTCCCCCGCTTCGCCGACCCCGCCCGGTCCGTGAGCGCGACGAGGGGCTTCGGCGTCGCCACCACCTTCGCCTTCAACCGGCATGTGCGCTTCGCCCTGAACTTCCACCGCACGAACTACGTGGGCGGCGCCACGGACGGCGACCGCGCCCCGGAGAACGTCCTCCTGTCCCGCTTCCAGCTCACGTTCTGAGCCCCCCGCGAGGCCGGAGCCCGCCGCTGACGCCGGGTGTCATCCGGCTTCGTCCGGGTGCGTCTTGAAGCGCCAGCGTCAGGTGCTTGACGCTCTCGCGACCCGCGACGGGTGGCCCTTGCCCGGGGGCCGCTCCCGCGGGCTCCCGCCGAGAGGACGCATGCCCGCGAACGCCTCCCCGCAGCGCCCGACGTCTGTCCGCTCCCCCTCCCTGCCGAAGGCGCTCGCGCGCGCCGCGCTGCTCGCCCTGCTGGGCCTGGGCGCGCCCGGGGCCGCGCAGCAGCCCCAGCCTCCCGTGACGGAGGAGGTGCCGCCCCCGGCGCAGCCGCCCCTGCCGGACCGCCGCGTCTTCTTCACCACGCTCAACGTCGTCCGCTACAACCCGCTGGGGCTCGAGTCGCAGAACCGGCTCGTCTACCAGCAGCGCCTCTTCGACAGCCCCTCCGTGCTCCTGCGCGACACGTACGCCAGCGCCGCCGCCAGCCTCAAGCTGAGCCCCGCCTTCTTCAAGCT
>JAFADT010000382.1 GCA_023424585.1 Pseudomonadota bacterium | reverse complement strand
GTGTGGATCCATCCTTGGCGAGTTGGTACCAGCAGGGAAAGTCTCGCAAGGATGCTTTGAAGAAACCGCTTCGTCCCGACCCTGCCGAATTGGAGTTGTTTGTCCGGCAGGGTAAGGATCGGGTCTTTGAAGATCTTGGGTTCAGCGTTGGTGGCTGGAATGGAGCAAGTGATGACTACGAAGTCAGCGGCTTCCTCATCCGCTGCGGAGCGTACTCTGAAGGGGGAGTTAACCGCTGCGTCTTCACGTTGCCGAGCAAAGGCCCAAGCCAGGACAGGCTCGTAACAGCATCTGCGCTGGCTGCTCTCATGGGCAAAATGGCTGCGGCTTGGGAACCAGATTGGGGCGTGGCGATTTCGGAGCAACACCGGGACTTGGGGAAGCCCCGCCGCGCCAAAGGGGCTCCGCACGTCGGCTGGGTCACTTATCTGTCAGCCCGTCGAGGCACGGTGCCTCCTCTCCCGACCCCAGTGCGCATTGAACCCGTGGAGGACAAGGGCATGCTCATCGTCCTGACTCCCGAGCGCTTCACGGTCAACAACCCGGAGCATGTGGCGCTGGCCGAGAGGGTGCGCGGGTTGTTGGACCGGGCAGGGCTTCTGAAATCGCCTTAACCTTGCCCGGAGTGGTCCGTGGGCTTGGGAAGAGGCGCCCCGCGCCAGCCAGTAGAGCCACGAAGCGGGTTAGACGTCACGCCAGGGTAACGCCATCGAGCGTCCGTTCACGAACAGCCACGGACGGTTCCTCGCGGCTAAACTCTTGTTCTCGCTGGCGATCCCCTACTCCTCCAGCCCCACCGCCACGTTGAAGCAGACGAAGCTGGCGCTCCACCTGTCGCCGCGGGAGAGGGGAGCGCCGTTCGCCTTTGGCCGGGCCCCAGCGGACAGTTCTCCAGGGTTCACGGCAGAGGGACGCGCCAGGTGCGCTCCAGGTCGGCGAGGAGGAGCTCGCCCCGTCGGAGGTCGAACAAGGCGCCGCCTGCGGGTGGCAGGGACACGGCCTCGAACGCGCGCAAGTCGACCAGCGCCCCATCGAGCGCCATCCATCGCCCACAGGGGGATGCCGCGAGGCTCCGCTTGCTCGGGCTCTGCCACCGCGCATCGAGCGTCTCCACGTCGTGCACGGCGATGGTTCGCCCGACCTGCTGGACCGCCAGGAAGCGACCGTCTCCCGAGAACAGCAGCGCATCCACGGCACCCGCCCCGAGCGAGCAGGTCCGCAGGACCTGTCCCTCGGAATCACACAGCAGGAGCCGCGCTGGGTCGAACCCCTCACCGAGCGCGAACCGGTGGTGTGTTGCGTCGTATGCAACGGAGTCGGCATCCACCGCGAGCGGAGTCGCGCGCGTCAAGGCAGGCACGGCCGCATCCAGCCTCCTGACGTCCTGGCCCTGGCGCACGAGCGCACACGGGCTCTCGGGGTCTGCCCACAGCAGGACGTCCCCCTCCTCGTCCCAGGCCCCCTCGACTCGAGACGCCGCGCCAGGGCGTCCCAGGTCCCAGACACGCACCTGGTGGGCGAACAGGTCGCCGAACACCGTCACCAGGTGCTCGCCCGCGAAGCCCATCTGGAGCATGAGCGCATCTCCGGTCCGCCAGGTGTCGTGCTCGAAGCGGAGCCGACCACGCTCATCCCGCACCTCGAGGCGCACATAGTTGGCCCGAGCGGTGACAGGCTCGCCCCCAACGAACCCGAGCGCCGCGACATGCAGGGGTTGGCGCATGAGCGCTTCGAGTCGTTTGGCTTCCATCGTGACGCGCCAGGTCTTGAATCGTCGAGTCGCAGAACATCCGCCCGACGCTTCGAGGATGCGATGTTACAGGTCCGCGAATTTCCGTCAGGACCGCGCCAAATAGCTAGAGCATGCACTGGAGCACGGCTCAACCGAACCCCCTGGGTCGACGGTCGCGCCCCATTCCGAAGAGAGGTCCTTGCCAGCCCCCTTGTGTGGGAGTGCCAACGACCGGGGCGGACAGGAGGGTCCTGCCTGGGGGCCGCCGCCGCCGAGGTCGACCTGGACTTCCCCCTCCGCCGGCGAGGGCACCGCGCCCCGTCCAACTTTCACCAGCCAACCTCCACGAGCCCGACAAGCAGGCATGGGTGAACACCCGAGCGACGGCAGTTCACACGGGCCCGGGGCTGGGGCAGATTGCGCCACACCATGTCCACTCCTGGCCGGCTCTCCGGTCTCCTGCTCCCCCTCTTCTCCCTGCGCTCGCGGACCGACTTCGGCATTGGCGACTTCGGCGCCCTGGAGGGCCTGTTCTCCTGGATGAAGGCCGCGCGGCAGCGCCTGCTGATGGTGCTGCCCCTGCTCCCCACCGCGCCCGGCGACCCCAGCCCGTACGCCACGCGCTCCGCGTTCGGCCTGAACCCGCTCTTCATCGACCTGAGCCAGGTGCCGGAGTTCCAGGCCACCGGCGGCGAGGGCGCGCTCAGCGACACGCAGCAGCAGCAGCTGACGGAGGCCCGCGCCGCGCCGCGCGTGCGCTACGACCTGGTGTTCCCGCTGAAGGACGCCGCGTTCGCGCGCGCGTTCGACCACTTCGAGCAGCACGAGTGGACCCCGCGCACCCCGCGCGCGCAGGAGTTTCAGAAGTGGCGCGAGGCCCAGGGCGAGTGGCTGGAGAGCTACGCCCTCTTCACCGCCATCAGCGAGAAGGAGGACCGCCGTCCCTGGTGGCAGTGGCCCGAAGGGCTGCGCACCCGCCAGCCGGCGGCGCTGCTCGCCATCCAGCAGGAGGGCCTGGAGCGCCGCGTGCGCTACCACGCGTGGCTCCAGTGGCTCGCGGAAGGACAGTGGAACCGGGTCCGCGCGCAGGCGAAGGCGAAGGACGTGCTCCTGTGCGGTGACGAGCCCTTCATCATCGGGCAGGACAGCTCCGACTGCTGGGCCCACCCGGACATCCTGCGCCGCGACGCGCGCCTGGGCGTGCCGCCGGACGACTTCTCCGCCACGGGCCAGGACTGGGGCCTGCCCTACTTCGACTTCGCCGCCATGGAGAAGGACGACTACGCGTGGCTGAAGAAGCGCGCGGCCAAGGCGGCCAGCTACTACGACCTGCGCCGCGTGGACCACGCGGTGGGCTACTTCCGCCAGTGGATCCGCGACGAGGGGAACCCCACCGGCTACTTCGTCCCCGGAGACGAGCCCACCTGGCGCCGCCAGGGTGAGAAGCACTTCCGGCTGCTGTCGGAGGGCGCGGGCATCGTCGCCGAGGACCTGGGCGTGATCCCCCCGTTCGTGCGTCAGATCCTCGCGGACCTGAAGCTGCCCGGCTACCGGGTGCTGCGCTGGGAGCGCGACGGCGACACCTACCGCGACCCGCACCACTTCCCCGCCGTGTCGCTGGTCACCACCGGCACGCACGACACGGAGCCGCAGGCGGAGTGGTGGGAGCAGGCCCGCGACGACGAGCGCCACAACGCCGCGCGCGCGTGGCCGGAGCTCCAGGGCGTGGCGGTGACGCGCGAGTTCACCCCGGACATCCACCGCGCCACGCTGGCCGCCGCGCTCAACGCGGGCTCGGACCTGTGCGTGCTGCCGTGGCAGGACGTGCTGGGCACGCGCGACCGCATCAACCTGCCCGGCACCATGGGCGACGCCAACTGGGCCTACCGCATCGCGCAGGACACGGACGCGCTGCTCACGGAAGCCCAGACGAAGGAGGCCGCCGAGCGCCTGGCGTGGCTCACCGCCTCGTCGCGCCGCTGAAGCGGAGGGCCCTCCGCCCCGGGGCCGCTGGACCCAGCGCCCGCCCGGGCGCGGCCCCGCGGCCCACGGCGCTCAGTCCTCGATGCACTTCACCTGGCCTGGGAAGCCGTCGAACACGGCGCAGCGGCGGCCCGCCTTCGCGCACTCCAGCCGGTCGCAGATGTTCTCCACGACGCACAGGGGCGGCGAGCGGCCGAACTCCAGGAACAGCTCCGCGCAGAAGCGGAACGGATCCGCGCACCCGAGCGAGCCGCAGTAGGGCGTGTCGGCGAGGCTCTCCCCCTCCTTGAGCTGCACGACTTCGTCTTCGCTCACGCCGCAGCCGGTGGCGAGCACCAGCGAGGCCGACAGCAACGTCACGATTCGCCGGACCATAGGACCCCGAATCTGACGCACCCCGGGCCGGGTTGCACGCGCGCCGGCGGGGCCCGGGACCTGGCGGACATTGACCCCGTCCCCGAGGTCGTGGAATGCGACACTCGCCGCACAAAGAAACATTGCGAAACGCGTCAGGGGCTGGCGTTCCGGTAAGAAACGTGACGTGGCCGACGTCCGACTCCTCCGATTCCGCTCCGCCGTGCCCCTCGCGCTGGCCGTGTTGTTGACGGCGTGCGCCACCACCTCCAACCCGCCCACCGGCCCGAAGGTGAAGTCCCTGGACATCGAGGGGACGAAGCAGGTGAAGGCAGGGGACATCAAGGACCGCATCCTCACGTCCTCCACGCCCTGGTACGCGTTCTGGCCCTTCGGCAAGGCGCACTACTTCGACACCAACGCGTGGCAGGCGGACCTGCGCCGCATCGAGCGCTTCTACCAGGCGGAGGGCTTCTACCAGGCGCAGGTGGAGTCCAACGAAGTCCTCCCCGAGGGCGACGACGCCGTGCGCCTCAGGGTGGTGGTCAACGAGGGCGCGCCCACCGTCATCGACCGCATCGAGCCGCACGGCCTGGAGTCCCTGAGCCAGGGGCCGGATCAGCCCTCGCCGCGCGAGCGGGAGCGCCTCATGGAAGAGCTGCCCATGAAGCCCGGCGACGTGTTCCGCGAGGAGACGTGGGCGGCCACCAAGGACCTGGTGCTGCAGCGGCTCAAGGACCTGGGGTACGCGGAGGCCGAGGTGGGCGGCGAGGTGCGCGTGGACGTGGCCACGCAGCAGGCCGTGGTGGACCTGCAGATCGCCCCGGGCCTGCGCTACCGCTTCGGCAACATCTTCATCGCCACGGACGCCAACCCCCAGGTGCCCCCCCGCCGCATCATCGAGCAGGCGCAGGGCGCCGTGCACAAGGGTGCCTTCTTCAGCGAGGCGGCGCTGGCGGAGGCGCAGGCGCGCGTCTTCCGCATGGGCGTCTTCGGCGCGGTGAAGGTGAACCGGGGCGCGCCGGATCGGCAGAACGCCACGGTGCCGGTGGTGGTGGACGTGCGCGAGTCCCCCTTCCGCTCGCTGCGGCTGGGCGGCGGTATCGGCGTGGACGCCGCGCGGCAGGAGGGCCGCGTCCTGGGCGAGTGGACCCACCGCAACTTCCGCGGCGGCCTGCGCCGGCTCACGCTGCGCGGACGCCTGGGCTACGCGTTCATCCCCAGCGTGCTGGCGACGCTCCGGAACGAACAGGGCAACCAGCACGAGCCCGTCTTCAGCTTCACCACGGAGTTCGAGCAGCCGCGCTTCCTCTTCCGCGACCTGGCCCTGCAGGCCTCCGTCACCGCCGAGCGGGGCCTCCAGCAGGCCTACAAGTTCTACGGCGGCTACCTGAAGACCGGCGTCATCTGGACGCCCCACCCGTCCTTCTCCGTCTTCCCCTCGTACAACCTCCAGCTCTACCGGCTGACGGGGCAGGTGAGCCTGGACGAGAGCGTCCCGCCCATCACCCTGGGCTGCAGGAACACGGAGGAGACCTGTGACCAGGCGCTGAGCTTCCTGGAGCTGGCGTTCGCCTGGGACCGGCGCGACGACCGCACCGAGCCGCGCGCTGGCTACTACGTGGGCTTCTCCATCCAGAAGGGCGGCCCCCCCTTCTTCGGGCAGTACACCTACGTCCGCCTGCTGCCGGACCTGCGCTACTACTACTCCATCGGCGAGAAGAAGGACCTGACGCTCGCGGTGAAGGTGCGCGCGGGCACGCTGGACCCGGCGGGCGGCGGCCAGAGCTCCATCGTCACCCGCTTCTTCTCCGGCGGCGCCACCGCGATGCGGGGCTTCAACGGCCAGCGGCTGTCCCCCATGACGCCGCTCGCGCCCACCTACAAGAAGGACGACGACGGCAACGTCCTGCTGGACGCGAACGGCAACCCCATCCTGGATTCCTGGGACACCGTGCCGGTGGGCGGCAACAGCCTCTTCGAGAGCTCCGTGGAGCTGCGCTACCTGCTCACGGACAGCCTGATGCTCGCCGTCTTCTACGACTCCGGCCTCGTGGGCACGGAGGCGCTGTTCGGCAAGAACGCCCCCAAGCTGTTCGGTCCCGAGCACTACCACGCGGTGGGCGCCGGCCTGCGCTACCTGACCGTGGTGGGCCCCATCCGACTGGACATCGCCAGGCGCTTGAACATCGGGCGGGGATTGCCCGTCAGCGATCCCGGGTACATCTATCCGTCTTCTGGTGGATGCCTGGGCTTCGGGCGCAAGTTCGACAAGGCCTCGACGTCCGCTGATGCAGCCTACGCGGGCGCCCCGGAAGGGCTCTGCGCGGTCCATATCTCCATCGGAGAGGCGTTTTGAGCATCCCCACGACCCCCGCACCCACCGCCCCGCCCCCCCGGCGCAAGCGCTGGGGACGGCGGCTGCTGTGGGGCCTGCTCGGCCTCGTGGGACTCCTCGTCCTGCTGGTGGCCGGCGCGCTCGTGTACGCCACCAGCGCCAGCGGCTCCGCCCGCCTCGCCCGCCTCGGCGTGGAGCTGGCGAACAAGCAGCTCGCCGGCCGGCTGGAGCTGGGCGGGTTCGACCTGGACCTCAACGGCGCGGTCCTCACCGGCATCAAGCTCTACACCCCGGAGGGCGACCTGGCGGCGGAGATCGCCCGCGTGGAGGCGCGGCTGAACCTGTCCCCGCTCCTGGGGCAGCGAGTGGACCTGACGAAGGTGCGCATCGAGGCGCCCCGCCTGTACCTGGTGCAGGACGAGCGCGGCCTCAACCTGATGCGCGCGCTGGAGCCCCGGCAGCCCAAGCCCGAGGAGCCCCCCACCGAGAGCCAGAGCGCCCTGCGCATCCACCTCGAGGACTTCGAGCTGAGCCACGGCTACGTGGACTTCCAGCAGGAGCTGCCGGATGGCGGCGAGCGGCAGGTGCGGCTGGAGGAGCTCGGCGCGAAGGGCCAGGGCCACTACGCGCTGGCGGACATGGACTTCGCCGCGGACCTCCAGGCCACGGGCGGGCTCACCCGTCCGCTCACGGGCCCGGTGCGCCTGGTCCTCAAGGGCCAGGGCAAGGACGTGGTGCGCCAGGTGGACGCGCAGCTGGGGCTCGCGGGCATCGAGGCGGACCTGGGGGCGAGGCAGACGGGGGAGACGGCCGCGACCGTGGAGCTGCGCCGGCTGGCCGTGCCGCCCGCGCCGGTGAAGGCCTTCGTGCCCGCGTACCCGCTGGTGGTGCCCATCGAGGCGAAGGGCAGCGCGTCCCTGGACGGAGACCTCGCGAAGGCGGACGTGGGCGCCTCCGCGGGCAGGGCCACGCTGGAGCTCGACGGCGACGTGAACCTCAAGACGCTCCGCACCTCGGAGACCACCGTGAAGGCGCGCGGGGTCAACCTCGCGGAGCTGATGGAGGGCGGCCTCCCCACCCGCATCGCCGCGGACCTCGTCGCGCACGGCGGGGGCGACAGCGTGGAGACGCTGGACGGCGACGTGACCCTCACGGTGACGCCGTCCGAGTTCCGGGGCCAGTCCGTGGGCCCCATCGAGCTGAAGGCCCGCGCGAAGGATGGCCGCTACCAGGTGGGCAACCTGCGCGTGGTGATGCCGGGCGCGGCGCTCATCGCGTCCGGCGAAGGCACCTCCAAGGCGCTGGAGGCGCGCGGCAGCCTGTCCGCGGGCAACCTGAAGCTCCTGTCCCAGGCGCTCGACAAGCTGCTGCCCGGCGGCACCGTGCCGCCCATGTCCGGCAGCGGCTCGCTGGAGCTCCAGGTGCAGGGGCCGCCGCGGTCTCCGGGCGTGAAGGCGGACGGCAACTTCGTCGCGCTGAGCTACGGCGACCTCGCCATCCAGGACCTGTCGCTCAAGGCGAGCGTGCCGGACGTCACCCACCCGCTCACCACGGACGCCACCGTGCTGGTGAGCGAGCTGAAGACCGGGGGCCGGACGTTCCGCGACCTGTCCCTTGCGCTCACCACCGACGACAGGCGCGAGCTGAAGGCGAGCGTGCGCGTGGACGGCGACGCGAAGCTCGCGCTGGGCGTGGAGGGCACGGTGGACGCGGACAACGAGGGGCTCGCCCTGCGCGGCGTCTCGCTGTCCTGGCCGGAGGCCACCTGGACGCTCCAGCGGCCCACGCACCTGGCCTTCGGCGGCGGGCGCATCGCGGTGGAGCCGCCGCTGTCGCTCGCGTCGGGGCCGCAGACCTTGAAGATCGCCGCGGTGAAGGACGGCGAGCGCGTGGACGCGCGCATCGACCTGGGGGCCCTGGACTTGTCCAGGCTGCCGCGCATCGCGGTGCCGGAGGACCTGGGGCTGGGCGGCACGCTGTCCGGCCACGTCGCGGCGAAGGGGCGCATGGCGCGGCCGGACGCGGACGTGGACCTCACCCTCGCGGAGGGCCGCGCTCGCGGCTACGAGGGCCTGGGGCTCCAGGTGAAGGCGCGGTACGTGAAGGACCGCGCCACCGGCACGCTGGGCGCGGAGCTGAGCGCGGCGCGCGTGTCCTCGAGGTTCGACGTGCCCGTGCAGGGCGTGCTGCGCCGGCGCAACGAGCCGCTGTCCCTGACCGTGAGCCTGGAGAAGCTGGACGTCGCGGAGGCGCTGAAGCTCGCGAACCAGCCGCCCGGGCCCACGGGGCAGATCACGGGCACGCTGGTGGTGGACGGCTCCGCGAAGGACCCTCGGCTGGACCTGAAGGTGGTGGGCGCGGACCTGCGCCATCCCGGCCGGCCGGAGGCCCTCTTCGCGCAGGCGCTGGGCTTCGAGCTGAGCGCGAGCTCCGACGCGGACGACGCGACGCTGGGCGCCCGGCTGGACGTGAAGGGCGTGGCGCCGCAGGCCTGGGTGCTGGTGAAGACGCCCTTCACGCTGGGCGGCGTCATCGCGAGGCCCCCCACGCCCGCGCAGGCGCTGGAGGCGCCGCTGCACCTGGAGGCGCTGGTCGCGGAGCTGCCGCTGAAGCTGCTCCAGGGCGCCGAGGGCGTGGACAAGCCGGACGGCACGGTGACGCTGAAGGCGGACGTGAACGGCGCCGCGCTCTCGCCGCAGGGCCGCGTGGAGCTACAGGCCCGGGGCGTCACCGCCAACGGCCTGCCGCCCCTCAACGGCACCGCGCTGGCGCTGGCGGGCGACAAGGACGTGAAGCTGACCCTGGACGTGCAGCGCCCCAACGGGCCGCTGGCCACGCTGGAGGCGCGCGTGCTGGCGCCGCTGGCCGCGCTCCAGGAGCGCGAGGTGGTCAGCCGCGTGCCCTTCCGCATGAAGGGGCGCGTGGGCCCGGTGCCCTTGAATGAGCTCCCCGGCATGGCGGCGCAGCCGGCGCAGGGCAACCGCGGACCGCAGGGCGTGCTGTCCATGGAGCTGGTGGCGCGCGGCACGCCGGAGGCGCCGGAGCTGGAGGTGAACGCGGGCATGCAGGGCCTGGGCGTCGCGCAGACGGCGCTGGGCCAGGCGCGGCTGCACTACTCCTACTCGGAGGCGAAGTCCCTCTTCGACGCGATGCTCACCGCGCCCGGCGGCGGGTCGCTGCTCCTGGGCGGCACCATGACCCTGGACCTGTCGCTGCCCGCGTTCCGGGCCGCGCAGGGGCCGGCGAAGAAGGTGGAGCGGGCGCCCGTGGAGCTGTCGCTGCGCGCGCGCCGCTTCGACCCGACGTTCCTCTCCGGCATCTCCCCGTACGTGCGCTCGCTGGGCGGCCTCATGCAGGCGGACGCGAACCTGGGCGGCACCGTGGGCGCGCCCACCTTCAAGGGCGACCTCGCGTGGAAGGACGGCCGGCTGGGGCTGATGGGCCTCGGCGAGTACCACGACATCCAGCTCAAGCTGCTCGCGTCGCAGGAGCGCATCGACCTCAAGCAGCTCACCGCGAAGTCCGGCAACGGCACGCTGGAGCTGACGGCCACCGCGAACCGCCAGGGCAAGAGCGGCGAGTTCGTCCTGGAGGGCAAGGGCAACACCAAGAACCTGCCCATCGTGGTGGAGGACCAGCTGATGGCCCTGCTGTCGCTGAACCTGTCCATGAAGGGCAGCCTCAGCGAGCGGCTGGTGAACATCAGCGACCTGTCCATCCCGGAGGCGCACGTCGAGCTGCCGGAGGCCAAGCGCAAGGACCTCCAGCCCCTGGAGCGCCCCGTGGACGTGGTGATGGTCCGCAACGGCGTGCCGGTGGACAAGCGCAAGAAGAAGGAGAAGGCGCCCACGCAGGTGGCCACGTCGCCGAAGGCGCAGAACCCGCGCGACGCGCCGGACTCGCCCGGCATGCCCGGCAACCCGGGGTCCACCCCGGGCAGCGGCGGCGCGGGCGGCCCCACGTCGGAGGCGGAGGCGGAGGCGCTGGCGGAGGACGGCGAGGAGGAGGCGCCGCAGCGCCAGTTCTGGGTGAACATCAACGCGCCCCGCAACCTGTGGGTGCGCGGCACGGACCTCAACGTGCAGCTGGGCCTGTCCGAGGGCTTCCGCGTCGAGTACGCCAACGAGGCGCGCATGTTCGGCGAGGTGATGGTGCTGCTCGGCCGCGTGGACGTGCTGGGCCGCCGCTTCGACGTGCAGCGCGACAGCCAGGTGCGCTTCACAGGCCCGGTGATGGCGCCGTACATCAACGTCACCGCCGAGCACCGCAACGAGAACGCGGGCGTCACCGTCTTCGTCACCGTGCGCGGCCAGGGCAAGGAGGTGACGCTGAAGACGACGAGCGACCCGGCCCTGCCGGAGTCGGAGATCTACACGCTGCTCGCCACCGGCCGGCGCACGCTGGAGCGCGGCTCCGGCGCGTCCATGAACGCGGGCGCGCAGGCCGCGTCGGTGGTGGGCTCGTTCGTCGCCAACGAGGCGCGCAAGGCCATCGCCTCCAAGCTGCCCCTGGACGTGCTCTCCATCGAGGCGGGCGACAGCGGCATCTCCGGCAC
>JAFADT010000183.1 GCA_023424585.1 Pseudomonadota bacterium | reverse complement strand
TGCGCGTGGAGGGCGACGCGCCGGGCTTCCTCCCCGCGCTGGCGGCGCTGCCCTTCGCGCCCAACGTGCTGGCGGAGGGCGGGCGCCTGCGCGTGCTGCTCGCGGACGAGGCGCAGGCGCCGGACGTGGTGGCGTGCCTGGTGGGCGCGGGCGCGCGCGTGCACGGCGTGGTGCCCGCGCAGCGGCCGCTGGAAGAGGTGTACCTGGACCTGCTGCGGGAAGAGGGGACGTGAGCAATGGCCTTCCGGCCGCGACGCGCGTTGGCGGTGTTCTGGAAGGACCTGCTGGACCTGCGCAAGAACGTGGGCCTGCTCGTGTCCATGGCGGTGCTGCCGCTGGTGATGGTGACGGTGCCCATCGGCGTGGTGTGGACCTACGTCCGGCAGCCGGACCACGCGGACCTGCGCACGGTGGCGCTCTTCTACGACCCCACGCTGCCGCTGGGCGCGAGCGCGGCGCGCTTCCTCATCGACAAGTCGCTCACCGACTGGTTCGGCATGTTCCTGGTGATGCCCGTCTTCATCCCCATCCTCGTCGCGTCGCAGAGCGTGGCGGGGGAGAAGGAGCGCCGGACGCTGGAGCCGCTGCTGGCCTCGCCCGTGTCCGCGGCGGAGCTGGTGGCGGGCAAGTGCCTGGCCGCGCTGGTGCCCGCGGTGGTGCTCACCTGGGGCGCCTTCGTGCTGTTCTGCGTCGGCGTGGACTGGGTGGCCTGGCCGCTCGTGGGCGCGCCGCTGATGCCGGACGCGCTGTGGGGCTTCGGCGTGTTCGTGCTCGCGCCGCTGTTCGCCTTCTTCGGCAACGGCGTGGCGGTGCTGATCTCAGCCCGGGTGAGCGAGGCCCGCATGGCGCAGCAGCTGTCCGCGCTGGTGGTGCTGCCGCTCGTCGGGCTGGTGGGCGGCCAGGTGGCCGGCGTGCTCAAGGCGGGCCTGGGGTACTACGCCATCCAGGGCGCCGTGGTGCTGGTGCTGGACTTCATCCTCCTGGCCGCCAGCATCCGCCTCCTGGATCGGGAACGTCTGGTCAGCCGCTGGGGTTGAGTCACTGGCGGGTTGGAGACTGGACTGCCAGGGGGACGGCCGGACGGGCAGGCGGCCGTGAAGCTGGTATGTTCCCGACGGAAGGCCGGGGAAGGCGCGGTGGCGCTTTCGCGCCGGCGGCCCCGCATTTAGGGGTTGGATTCACGGAGCTTTGAAGACCTGCCGCCCACGCGGCCACGGAGGCGCTGAAACAGACATGGGGATCTTCGACAGCATCAAGGGCGAGGCGCAGCGGAACTTCATCGCCCGCGCGGACAGCGCGAAGGGCGAGATCGTCTACAAGTATCCGGAGAAGAACGTCCGGATGAAGACGCAGCTCACCGTGGACGCGGATGAGGTGGCCCTGTTCGTCAAGGACGGCAAGGTGGAGGGGAAGCTGGGGCCCGGCCGCCACACGCTGGACACCAACAACATCCCGTTCCTGTCGCGCCTGCTGGAGGGCTTCACCGGCGGCAACATGTTCATGGCGGAGATCTTCTTCGTCTCCAACCGCGAGCACACGGGCGTGAAGTTCGGCGGCCCCATCGGTGACGTGCGCGACCCGGAGACGGGCCTGGGCATCGGCACCATGGTGTACGGCGACTTCTCCATCCGCGTGACGGAGCCGGAGAAGCTGGTCGTGGGCCTCGTGGGCATGGGCCGCGCCTCCAACGAGGAGTTCCTGGGCTGGTTCAAGGGCCAGGTGCTCAAGGTGACGCGCGACCGCACCGCAGAGCTGCTGGTGAAGAAGAAGTGGCCGCTGCTGGACGTCACGAGCGGCGCCTACGTGGAGGAGATGGAGCAGGAGATCCTCGCCGGCCTGAAGCCGCACGTGGACTCCTACGGCCTCACCATCGTCCGCATGGGCAACTTCGTCGTCAGCATCAAGCCCGAGGACGAGGTCACGCTGAAGAAGCTGTCCAAGGACGTGGCGTACTCGCGGCTGGCGGGCGGCTTCCAGCAGTACGCGCAGGGCCAGGCGATGCTCGGCGCGTCCGAGGGCATGGCCAAGGGCGGTGGCGGCTCCGACGGCGCCATGCAGGGCATGGGCATGGGCATGGGGTTCGGCATGGCGCAGATGTTCGCCAACCAGCAGAATCAGCAGCAGCGCCCCGCGGAGCCCGCGCAGGCGGCCCCCGCCGCGGACACGCGCAGCCCGGCGCAGCGGCTCAAGGAGCTCAAGGAGCTCAAGGACGCGGGCGTGCTCTCCGACGAGGAGTACAACGCCAAGCGCGCGGAGCTGATGAAGCTGCTGTAGCCCCGCCGCTGGCGCGCTGAAGCATGAAGGCCCTGTCTCCCGGCCGTGGGAGGCGGGGCCTTCGCGCGTTTCAGGGGGCGGACGTGCCCGGCACGGCGAGGCGCAGCTGCTCGTGCAGCGTCTCCGCGCGCAGGTAGAGGAACTGCACGTCGCCGAAGGCCAGCGTGGCGCCGTCGTGGAGCATCACCTGGGCCTTGAAGGCCAGGGGCGCGCCGTTGATGAAGGTGCCGTTCATGGACTGGGCGTCGCGCACGGAGAAGTCCCCGGCGTCCGCGTTCCAGCGCAGGGTGGCGTGGTGCTGGGAGACGGAGGGCTCCGGCACCATGAGGTCGCACGCGTCGGTGCGGCCCACGGTGAACTCCTCGCCGTCCTGGTTCGGCTGGAGGAAGTGGACCTCCAGGTTGTCGAAGTCGCGCAGCATGGCGAGCAGCCGCTCCTCCATGCGCGAGCGGTGCGCCATCCCCACCGTGCGCATGCCCACCATGGCCGGGGCGACGACGGCGCGGAAGGCGGCCTCCACGGGCTGCTGGATGAGGGCGACGGCGCCGGACGCGGCCCGGAAGGACTCCAGCGAGGCGCTCGCGAAGGGGCGGAGCTGTTTCACGGACACCATGGCGCTGGACCCTACGTGCAACGGGTGGGAACGGAAAGGGGCCTAGGAGGCGAGTGGCGCGGCCTGGGCGCGGGGCATCTGGGGCACGGAGGTCGGCGCCGGACCCGGGGACGTGGGCGGAGGGGCGGGCGTGTCGTCCAGCCTGCGCAGGTCCAGCTTCATGGGCACCTGCAGCGTGGTGCCCAGCCGCAGGAGCAGCACGTCCGGCGCGAGGCCGTTCTCGCCAAGGGCCTGCGTCACCTCGCGCGCGGAGGCCGCGGTGCCGCGGGCCCAGAGCTCCTTGAGGAACGCGCCCGCCTCCGGCGCGTGCCACCACGCCGGGCCGAAGCGCGCCTTCAGCTGCCCCTGGAGCTGGCCCGCCAGGAACCACGCCCGGAAGCTGTCGGCGGACTGGTAGAAGTCCTCCTGGTCCACGAGGTAGCGCTCCACGTCGTCCGCGGTCATGGGCATGGCGCCGGTGCGCGCCATCAGCGCGCGGTACAGCTCGCGCGGATCCACGTCCGTGCGGCGGTGCAGCTCCAGCTGGTACAGCAGCCGGCCCGCCGCGTGGCGGATGAGGTACAGCTTGTGCGCGCTGGAGGTCGCCAGGTACTGGGCGCGCTTGTCCGCGTCCCCCAGCACGCCCGCGTTCTCCTCCAGCCACACCGGGTCCTCCAGCAGGTCCTCGAAGAGCGCCGAGTACGCCTCGCCGACGGTGGGGTTGCCCAGCCGCGCCAGCTCGAAGCGGGGCTCCTGGGTGAAGGCCGCGTGCAGGAGGTGCCCCACCTCATGCAGCACGCGGCCCTGGTGCAGCACGCCCGTGCCCGGCTTGAAGGACAGCCGCACGTCGGACGGCACCTTCACCGCCAGGGCCAGCGGGCGCGGGTTCTTCTGCGGCAGGTCGCGCGCGTCCACCTTCACGTTGGGCAGCGCGCTCAGGTCGATGCCCAGCCCCGCCACCGTGGCCTGCGCCTTCGCCAGCGACTCGCCCTTGGGGAACGCGTCCTCCACCTCGCGCGAGCGGAACAGGCGCGGGATGTCCGCGCGCGTGAGCTGCGCGAAGGGCAGCCCCAGCTCGCGCTGGGCGAGCCGCTCCATCACCAGCCGGTACGGCTCCTGGGTGGCCTGGAGGACCTCCTCCGCCAGCTGCGCCAGCCGCTCCAGGTCCGCCTGCCGGAGCTCGCTGCCGAAGGCCTCGTAGGACTCGAAGCCCATCTGCTCCACCAGCTCGTTGGTGCGCGCCTCGCGGCGCAGCAGCGTCTGGTTGAGGCGGGCGAGCGCGGGCGTGGCCGCCGCGTAGAGCGCCTTGCGCTTGAGGGCGCTCTTCTCGTTGGCGAGCAGCCGCTCCAGGTCGTGGTAGCGCACCTCGCGCCCGTCCACGTTCAGCTTGAGTGACGCCTCCAGGTTGGCGGAGGCGTCGTTGTGCTCGGCCAGCTCGCGCGCCAGGAGCTCGCCGGCGAAGTGGCCGTGGAGCGCGGTGAGGGCGCGCAGCTCGCGCGGGTCCTTCGTCAGGTGCCGGAGCCGGTCGATGCGGCGCAGGTTCTCCAGGCTGAAGAGCGCCTGCTTGCCGCTGTAGGTCGCGGCGATGTCCACCGCCTTGCCTTCCGTCCAGTAGTCCCACACGAGCCGGTGCTGCTCCTCCAGGAGGAGGGCGGCCTCCGCGGACAGGGCCTTCACCTCTCCGGTCAACAGTTCTTCCTCGCTGGGAGGGGGGACCACCACCGGGGGCGGCGCCTTGTGACAGGCGCTCAGCAAACACATGGTGGCGGCGAGGAGGGACGGAATCCTTGGGGACATGGGCCGCCCATGTTACTTCCGACCCGCCGATGCCCAACGTAAACCCATGGCGGGCGGCCCGAGGACGCCAGGGCCTCTACTCCGCCCTGCGTCAGTTCTTCGCCGGCCAGGGCTACCTGGAAGTGGAGACGCCGCTGCTCGTGCCCACCCCCGGCATGGAGCCGTACATCTCCGCCTTCGAGACGCCCTTCGTCCCGGAGACGGACGTGGGGAGGGCCCGCACGCTCTACCTGCACACCAGCCCCGAGTACGCGATGAAGCGCCTGCTCGCGCAGGGGGCCGGGCCGCTGTTCCAGATCTGCAAGGTCTTCCGCAACGGCGAGGTCTCCCAGACGCACAACCCGGAGTTCACGCTGCTGGAGTTCTACCGGCCGCACGCGGACTACCACGCCATCATGGACGACCTGGAGGGCGCGCTGGCGGCGGCGGGCCGCGCGGCGGCGGACGCGAAGGAGGGCGCGCCGGGCGCGGACCCCGCGTTCTTCACGCGCACCCCCTACGAGCGGGTGACGGTGCGGGACGCGGTGCTGCGGGCCACGGGCGTGGACCTCCACGTGCACGCGGACGGCGCGTCGCTCAAGCGGGCGGCGGACGCCGTGGGCGTGCACACCGGCAGCTCGACGTCCTTCGACGACGTCTTCTTCCACCTCTTCCTGGAGAAGGTGGAGCGCGGGCTGGGCCATGAGCGGCCCACCTTCCTCATCGAGTACCCCGCGTCCATGGCGGCCCTGTCCCGGCTGAAGCCGGGCGACGCCCGCGTGGCGGAGCGGGTGGAGCTGTACGCGAAGGGGCTGGAGCTGGCGAACGGCTTCTCCGAATTGACGGACGCGGTGGAGCAGCGCGCGCGGCTGGTGGAGGAGCAGGAGCTGCGCCGCAAGCTGGGCCGCGCCGTGTATCCCCTGGACGAGCGCTTCCTGGCGGCGGTGGGCCGCATGCCGCCGTCCGCGGGCATCGCCGTGGGGCTCGACCGAATCCTGATGCTGCTGCTCGGGGTCCAGCGCATCGAGGACGTCCTCCTGTTCCCCGCGCACGGGTTCGTCTGATGCTCAAGGTGCTCCAGACGGTGTTCTCCGGCACGACCACGGTGGGCCTCACGGGCATCGCGGCCGCGACGGTGACGGTGCTGTCGGAACTGGACCAGCACCCGGCGGCGGACAGGGTGCTGGGGGCCTGGGCCCGCTCGTCGCTGGCGGCCGCGGGCGTGCGGCACGAGGCCTTCGGCGTGGAGAACGTTCCGCGTGAAGGCAACGTCGTCTTCGTGAGCAACCACCAGTCGCACTTCGACGCCCTGGTGAACTTCGCGCACATCGACAAGCACACGCGCTACGTCGCGAAGGCGGAGCTCTTCAAGGTGCCCGTGTTCGGCCGGGCCATGCGCGTGGCGGGCAACATCCCCGTGCAGCGCACGGGCGGCGCGGACGACCGGGCCCGGCTCCAGGAGGCCGTGACGGCGCTGCGCGAGCGCGTCAGCGTGC
This sequence comes from Pseudomonadota bacterium, assembly GCA_023424585.1. Taxonomy (GTDB): domain Bacteria; phylum Myxococcota; class Myxococcia; order Myxococcales; family Myxococcaceae; genus Corallococcus. The sequence goes on along the minus strand of JAFADT010000183.1, from coordinate 1,114 downwards.
TGTTCTACGCGGAGGGCACCCGCAGCCCGGATGGGGAGCTGCGGCCCTTCAAGAAGGGCGCCGCCACGCTGGCCATCCAGGCGCAGGTCCCCGTGGTGCCCATGGCCGTCTCCGGCACGCGGCTCATCCTCCCCAAGGGGGGCCGGGCCATCCAGTGGGGACAGCGGGTCGCGCTGGTGGTGGGCAGGCCGGTGCCCACCGAAGGGCTGACCCTGGACGACCGGGATTCCCTCACCCGCCGCCTGGAAGACGCGGTGGCCGCGCTGTACGCCGAGGCGCGCCAGCGCTCGGGAGACATGCCATGAAGAAGAGCACCCAGACCACGTCGCAGGCCCACCCCTGGCACGGCATCACGCCCGGGCCGGAGGCGCCTGAAGTCGTCACCGCGTACATCGAGATCGTCCCCACGGACGCGGTGAAGTACGAGCTGGACAAGGAGTCCGGCATCCTGATGCTGGACCGCCCCCAGCGCTTCAGCAGCCAGTGCCCGTCGCTCTACGGCTTCATCCCGCGCACGTACTGCGGTGAGCAGGTGGCGAAGCGCTGCGCCGAGCGCACCGGCCTCAAGGACATCCACGGCGACGGCGACCCCATGGACATCTGCGTGCTGACGGAGAAGGTCGTCTCCACCGGCAACCTGCTGGTGCACGCGGTCCCCGTGGGCGGCTTCCGGATGGTCGACGGCAACGAGGCCGACGACAAGATCATCGCGGTGCTGGAGTCGGACCTCGTGTACGGCGAGCTCCAGTACATCGCGCAGCTGCCGCGCCCGCTGCTGGACCGCCTGAAGCACTACTTCCTCACCTACAAGCAGATCCCGGGCGAGGGAAAGCGCAGCGTGGAGATCGCCGAGGTCTACGACCGGCCGGAGGCGCTGGAGGTCATCCGCCGCAGCATGCGCGACTACGACAAGCTGTTCGTGGAGCCGGGCGCGAAGCCGGCCCGGAAGGCCGCGCCGGCCTCCCGCCGCAAGGCCCCCGAGGCCAGGGCCGCGGCCAAGGGGCGTGGCAACCGGGGCGGGAAGTAGCCGCTCCCCGAAGTCCGTCGCGCGCGGAGCGGGCAGGGCCCCGGAGGGCCCCTCGTCCACGCGGTGCAGCGCGAGCCCGCTATGAGC
>JAFADT010000560.1 GCA_023424585.1 Pseudomonadota bacterium | reverse complement strand
GGACAGGTCCATGCGTGTCTCTCCCCCGGAGCCTCGCTCCGCCCGGCGTCCGCGCCCGGGCCGCGGAGCCTACGCGCCCGCCGAGCGGCCGGGCCAGCCCCCGTGACAGGCGCGGCGGTTCCTGATTGCCTGGGAGCCATGACGGTGCCCCCTTCCTCCACGCCCCTCGACCTGCGTCCCGACGAGGTCCACGTGTGGATCGTCGAGCCCGAGCGCATCGACGACCCGTGCCTCCTGGAGGCCTACAAGGCCCTGCTGGACCCTGGTGAGCGCGAGCGGCAGCGGCGCTTCCACTTCGAGCGGCACCAGCGGCAGTACCTGGTGTCCCATGCGCTGGTGCGGCTGACCCTGTCCCGCTACGCGCCCGTCGCGCCGGAGGCCTGGCGCTTCGTCCCCAACGAGTACGGCCGTCCCGCCATCGTGGGCCCGGAGGGCCAGTGGCTGCGCTTCAACCTGAGCCACACCGACGGCATGGCCCTGGTCGCGGTGGGCCGCGACGTGGACCTGGGCGCGGACATCGAGGACGCGGAGCGGCCGGGCGAGACCGTGGAGATCGCCGACCACTACTTCGCGAAGATGGAGGTGCAGGCCCTGCGCTCGCTGCCGAAGGAGCGTCAGCGCGAGCGCTTCTTCGAGTACTGGACCCTGAAGGAGGCCTACATCAAGGCGCGCGGCGCGGGCCTGTCCCTGCCGTTGGATCAGTTCGCCTTCGACCTGGCGCCGGAGCAGATGCCCCGCATCCACTTCGACCCGCGGATGAACGACCTGCCGGACGTGTGGCAGTTCATGCAGCACAGGCCGTCCCCCCGGCATCAGGCGGCGGTGGCCTTCCGCAGGCCCCGCGGCGGGCCGTTCACGGTGCGCTGGCAGCACACCGTGCCGCTGGCCGGGGACATGGCCCCCCTCGTCAAGACGGCCTAGGGCTGCGCGGTCATCCAGCGCGTCAGGTCCTCGCGCACGGCCGCCAGCACCGGCGGCCCGTGCGTGCGGATGAAGAAGTGGCCGCCCTCGAAGTGGTGGATGCGCACGTCGGCGGTGGACTCCTCGCGCCAGTGCTCCATCATGTCCAGCCCCACGTGCTTGTCCCCCTTGCCCGCGTACACGGACAGCGGGATGTCCAGCGGGGTCGTGTCCGCGCCGTTGTCCGACCAGGCCAGCGCGAAGTCCGCGCGCAGCGTGGGAAGGATGAGCTCCAGCAGCTCCTTGTGCTGGAGGACCTCCTCCGGCGTGCCGTCGTACTCGCGCAGCTTCGCGATGAAGCCCGCGTCGGGCAGCGTGTGGATGGCCTCTCGGTCGTTGTGCGCCGGCGGGGGCGCCGCCGCCGCGATGAAGCCCAGCGGCTTCGGGCCGCCCTGGCGCTGTAGCGTCCGCGCCACCTCCAGGCCGATGCGCGCCCCCATGCTGTAGCCGAACAGCGCGAAGGGCCGGTCCAGCAGCGGCGTCAGCGCCGGCATCAGCACCTCCATCAGTGCCGGCAGCGTCTTCAGCGCGGGCTCCATCAGGCGCCGCTCGCGCCCGGGCAACTGCACCGCGCACAGCTCCACTCCCGTGGGCAGCGCATGCAGCCACGGCGTGTAGATGGCCGCGCTGCCGCCGGCGAAGGGCAGGCAGAACAGGCGCAGGCGCGGCTCCGGAAGCGGCTTGCGGGAGGGGAACCAGCGGTCGAGGACGGGAGGGGTTGCGCTTGCCATGGCGCGGCCGTCTATACCACGCGCCCCCCGCGCGAAGATCCCTTCCCGCGCTCCCGGAGAAGGCCCCGGACACGGCCCTGGGGGCCGCGTGAGACATCCATCCCGGCGGGTTGCCCGGCCATGTTTCACCGCCCCCTCCCGCATGTCGCATCCGCGGTGTCTCAAGGCCGGAGGGCGCGGAAACTTTCACGGGCACGGTTGGGCCCGGGGAGGGATGTGCTAGCTTCCCGGGCCGTGAGCTACGAGCTTTCACATCTTGAGGCGCTGGAAGCCGAGTCCATCTTCATCATCCGGGAAGTCGCGGCGGAGCTGGACCGGCCGGTGCTGCTCTTCTCCGGTGGGAAGGACTCCGCGGTGATGTTGCACCTGGCGGTGAAGGCCTTCTGGCCCGCGCCGCTGCCGTTTCCGCTGATGCACGTGGACACGGGGCACAACTTCCCGGAGGTCATCCAGTATCGCGACGAACGGGTGGCGGAGCTGGGCGCGCGGCTCATCGTCGCGTCCGTGCAGGAGGCCATCGACGCCGGGAAGGTGACGGAGGAGAAGGGCCCGCGCGCGTCCCGCAACCGGCTGCAGACGCAGCCGCTGCTGGAGGCCATCGAGAAGAACGGCTTCAACGCCGTCTTCGGCGGCGCCCGGCGCGACGAGGAGAAGGCCCGCGCGAAGGAGCGCGTGTATTCCTTCCGCGACGAGTTCGGCCAGTGGGACCCGAAGAACCAGCGGCCGGAGCTGTGGGCGCTCTACAACGGCCGCCACCGCCGGGGCGAGCACCTGCGCGTCTTCCCCCTGTCCAACTGGACCGAGCTGGACATCTGGCAGTACATCGGCCGGGAGAGCGTGGCGCTGCCGTCCATCTACTACACGCACCGGCGCGAGGTGTTCCGCCGGGACGGCATGCTGATGGCCTGGTCGCCCTTCATGTCCATGCTGCCCGGTGAGACGGTGACGACGGAGACGGTGCGCTTCCGCACCGTGGGGGACATGACGTGCACCGCGTGCGTGCCGTCCACCGCGTCCACCGTGGAGCAGGTCATCGCGGAGGTGACGGCCTCCCGCGTGACGGAGCGTGGCGCCAGCCGCGCGGACGACAAGTTCTCTGAGACGGCGATGGAAGACCGCAAGCGCGAGGGATACTTCTAGTGGAACTGCTGAGATTCGCGACCGCGGGCTCCGTGGATGACGGCAAGAGCACCCTCATCGGGCGGCTGTTGTACGACACGAAGTCCATCCTCGAGGACCAGCTCGCCGCGGTGGAGCGCACGAGCCAGGCCCGGGGCGACGAGTACGTCAACCTGGCGCTGCTCCTGGACGGCCTGAAGGCCGAGCGCGAGCAGGGCATCACCATCGACGTGGCGTACCGCTACTTCTCCACCCAGAAGCGCAAGTTCATCATCGCGGACACGCCCGGACACCTCCAGTACACGCGCAACATGGTGACGGGCGCGTCCACGGCGGACCTGGCGCTCATCCTGGTGGACGCGCGCAAGGGCGTGCTGGAGCAGACGCGCCGCCACGCCTTCATCGCGTCGCTGCTGCGCGTGCCGCACCTGGTGCTGTGCGTGAACAAGATGGACCTGGTGGACTTCGACCAGGCCGTCTTCGAGCGCATCCGGGAGGAGTTCCGCCAGTTCTCCATGAAGCTGGACGTGACGGACCTGTCGTTCATCCCCATCTCCGCGCTGGGCGGGGACAACGTGGTGACGCGCTCGGAGAAGATGCCCTGGTACCAGGGCCCCACGCTCCTGCACCACCTGGAGAACGTGCACATCGCGTCCGACCGGGACCTCATCCACCTGCGCTTCCCCGTGCAGGGCGTCATCCGGCCGGCGTCCGCGAAGAAGTTCCACGACTACCGCGCGTACTCCGGGCAGCTGCTGGGCGGCGTGATGCGCCCGGGCGACGAGGTGATGGTGATGCCGTCCGGCTTCACCACGCGCATCAAGGCGCTGGAGCTGGCCGGCAAGCCGCTGACGGAGGCGTTCCCGCCCATGTCGGTGAACGTGTCGCTGGAGGAGGAGCTGGACATCAGCCGCGGCGACATGCTGTGCCGCCCGGGCAACCCCCCCACCGCGAGCCAGGACATCGACGCGATGGTGTGCTGGCTGTCCGAGTCGACGCAGCTCAACAGCGGCTCGCGGCTGGCCATCAAGCACACCACCCGCGTGGCGCGCGCCATGGTGAAGCAGCTGCACTACCGGCTGGACGTCAACACGCTGCACCGCGACGAGCAGAGCCCGGGCCTGAAGCTCAACGAGGTGGGCCGGGTGACGCTGCGCACGACGGTGCCGTTGTTCTTCGACGAGTACCGCCGCAACCGCAGCACCGGCAGCTTCATCCTCATCGACGAAGGCACCAACGCCACCGTGGGCGCGGGGATGATCAACGGCCCCGCGGTGGACAGGTAGGGAGTGGCGATGCAACAGCGTCCGGGCTTCATCCTCTGGTTCACTGGCATGTCCGGCGCGGGCAAGAGCACGCTGTCCACCGCGGTGGCGCGGCAGCTCGCGCCCGTGCAGCGCGTGGAGCTGCTCGACGGGGACGAGGTGCGCACGTACCTCTCCCGCGGGCTGGGCTTCAGCCGCGCGGACCGCGAGGAGAACGTCCGGCGCATCGGCTACGTGGCGCGGGTGCTGGCCCGGCACGAGGTGGGCGTCATCACCGCCGCCATCTCCCCGTACAAGAGCTCCCGGGACGAGGTGCGCGCCCTGGCCACCCAGGCCGGCATCCCGTTCCTGGAGTGCTACGTCCAGGCCAGCCTGGACGCGCTCATCGCCCGGGACGTGAAGGGGCTCTACAAGAAGGCCCTGGCCGGGGAGATCCCCCACTTCACCGGCGTGTCGGACCCCTACGAGCCGCCCGAGGCCCCCGAAATCATCGTCCGCTCGGACGCGGAGACGGTGGAGGTGGGGCTGGAGCGCATCCTCGACACGCTGCGGGACCGGGGGCTGCTGGCCCCCGCCGCGAGCGCCGCCTGAGACGGCCGCCGCTTTTCGGCTAGGCTCGCGGCCCTGGAGGGGGTCCGCAGGCCGTGCTGATGCTCGTCTACAACCCAGGGCAGCCGGATGAGCTGTCCTACCCGCTGGGGGACGCGCCCATCACCATTGGCCGCGCGGACGACCAGGGCATCTGCATCCCCCACCGCAGCCTGTCGCGCCAGCACGCCCGCATCGAGCCCTCCGACGGACGCTTCTTCGTCACCGACCTCCAGAGCAAGAACGGCACCTTCGTCAACGGCGTGCAGATCCGCCGCAAGGAGCTGCGCCCCGGCGACACG
>JAFADT010000063.1 GCA_023424585.1 Pseudomonadota bacterium | reverse complement strand
GCCTCGGCTGGAGGAGCCGGCGAGGGCTCCTGCGGCGTCTGGGCCGGGGCTGATGAAGAGACGACGAAGGAAACCACGGCGACTGCCCAGGTCGGTGCACCCATGAAGACGAAGACTCCCGGAGGACTGTGCGAAGAGACGCGGCGGTCGACCGCGCCGGCGGGAGAGTGGAGCGTCCCCGCCGACTTCGGAAGACCGCCGCTGACCACGGCTGCGTGAGCGGCTACTGCGCTTCCGCGGCGCCCGCGACGACGATCTTGCCGTCGGACTGGATGGCGATGGCGCGAGCGGCCTCGTCCAGCTTGCCGACGATGACGTTCACCGTGACGATGCCGCCGGTGCCGAAGGTGGTGTCGCGCGTGCCGTCCAGGTTGAAGCGCGCGATGGCGAAGCGGTTGTCACCACCCTCGGTGACGAAGCCCGCCGCGTACACCTTTCCGTCCGGGCCGAACGTCACGCCCCAGAAGCGGTCGTTCTCCGTCTCGGAGAAGGGCACCGCGCCCGCGAACTCCTGGCCCGTCGTCATGTTGCGGATGAGCAGCACGGCGTCGTCGTCCTGTCCGCCACCGGCGCGGTAGCCCGCGGCCGCCACGTACTCCTCGTTCCCCACGTCCGCCCGCTCGACGTCGAAGAAGGCCTCGTCCGGGCGGTCGAAGGAGTAGAGCTTGAAGCCCTCGTTGAAGCCGTCCACCGTCGCCGGCTGGCCGTCCGCCGTCACCACCACCGCCATGGCGTCGATGTTGCCGGCGGATGGCGTCCCGCTGCCCACCATGAACACGCGGTCGTCCTTCAGCGCCACCGCGTCACGGCCGCGGTCGTTGTCTCCGGCCAGATCCAGGATGAACGAGCCGTTCACCCCGAACGTGGTGTCCAGCGCGCCCGTCTCGGTGTAGCGGAACGAGATGAGGTCCACCGTGCTGCCGGACACGCCCGCCGCGCGGCCGTAGCCGGTGGTGACGTAGGCGCCCGTGGACAGGCGCACCGCGGCGTAGGCCTCGGAGATGCCCCACTCCTGGGTCGCGTCGTTCGTGGCGAACGGCGCCGAGTTCACCACGCCCTTGAAGCCGAAGGTGTTGTCCACCGTACCCGCCTCGTCCAGGCGCAGCAGCACGATGCGGTTCGCGGACTGCGCGCCCACGCCCGAGGGCTGCGACAGGTAGCCGGCGGAGACGATCTTCCCATCCGCCTGCACCAGGCCGTGGCGCGCGGAGTCACCCAGGCCGCCGATGTCCAGCGCGTAGAAGCCCTTGCGCGCGTTCGCGGCCGGCGACGCGTTGAAGGTCTCGTCCAGCGCGCCGCTGGAGGTGATGCGGGCGATGACGCGGTCGGTGTCCGTGCGCGAGCCTTCCGCCTTCTTGGTGCCGAACACCACCACCCGGTCCTGCGCGTCGCGGCTGGCGCCCCACATGGCGTCACGCACCGTGCCGGCGCCCGTGCCCAGGTTCACGCGTGCGATGCCGTTCGCGCCGTAGGTGGTGTCCACCGTGCCGTCGGTGTTGAGCCGCACGAACGCGAGGTCCGTGTCCGGCGTGCTCGTGCCGGCGTCGGTGTTCGTGCCGGCGTCGGTGTTCGTGCCGGCATCCGGGGTCGGGGTGGGGTCTTCATCGTCACCACAAGCCCCCAGCCAGGACATGGTCATGCCCAGGGCCAGCAGGCTGGGCAGCAGCTTCTTGAAGCTCCGGTGCTTCCTCTGATTCTTCATTGTCAACCCTCGGGTGGGTGATGTTTGAAAATGAGATGGTTCTCATACCCGGCCAATGACAAATGAGAGGATTCTCATCTGGGATGGCTCAATATGAGAACGATTCTCATTTTCATGAGCGTTTCGGGGCGCTGAGTAGACTGGGGGTGTTGTGAAGTCAAGCCGCCGTTCTGTTTTCGATAATAATTGTCAGTCGCAACTTTGTTTTGATACTTGCGGGGGTATGACTGTCTTCAAAGCGCGTCCTGAAGCGCCCTCCTGGCTGGGAATGAGGGTCCTGGCGTTCACCGCGGTGTTGTGCGTGGCGTGCAGTGACAGCAAGCCCAGGCCGGTGGTGCCAGGGCCCGGGGATGGCACGGACGTGCGCGCGCAGCTGTTGAGCTCCGCGGGGGAGTGCATCCTGGGGACGGCGCGGGACTTCCTGCCCAAGGCCCAGGCGCTCCAGACCGCGACGGCGGCGTTGCGGGACGCGCCGGACGCCGCGGCCCAGGAGGCGGCACGCAAGGCGTTCCACGAGGCCATGGACGTCTGGCAGGTGATGGAGCCCCTTCAGGTGGGGCCGGCGGCGCCGCGCAGCAGCCCGGGTGGCGCGGAGCTTCGCGACAACATCCACTCGTTCCCACTCTACAACCGGTGCTCCATCGAGGAGCAGATCGTCTCGAAGGGGTACGAGTCGGCCAGCTTCTCCTCCAGCCTGGTGACGCGGCGCGGGTTCCTGGCGCTGGAGTACCTGCTCTTCTACGAGGGCGCGGAGACGGGGTGCGGGCCGAACTCCGCCATTGTGGCGCAGGGGACGTGGGCGGCGCTGTCCGCGGACGAGCGGGCGGCGCGCAAGCGGGCCTACGCGGCGGTGGTGGCGGCGGACGTGCGTACACGTGCGCAGGCGCTTGTGGACGCGTGGGCGCCGGAGGGCGGCAACTTCCTGAAGACGCTGGCGACGGCGGGCGCGGGCAACGCGGTGTTCCCGTCGACGCAGGTGGCGCTCAACACGATGAGCGACGCGCTCTTCTACGTGGAGCGCGAGGGCAAGGACCAGAAGCTGGCGCGGCCGCTGGCGCTGCGCGACTGCTCGACGGACATCTGCCCGGAGCTCCTGGAGTCGCAGTTCGCGGGCCGTTCCAAGCAGAACCTGCACCAGAACCTGGAGGGCTTCCGCCGCATCATGGATGGCTGCGGCCCGGACTTCACGGGCACGGGCTTTGACGACGTCCTGACCGCGGCGGGCGCGGAGGGCGTGGCCACGCGGATGCGCCAGCAGGTGGTGGAGGCCGACGCGGCGCTTGCCGCGGTGGAGGAGGCGGACCTGGCGCAGGCGCTGGCGCAGGACAAGGCGTCGGTGATGGCGGTCTACAACGAGTTCAAGGGCATCACGGACCTGCTGAAGACGGACTTCATCACCACGCTGGACCTGGAGCCGCCCGCCGGCCTCGAGGGAGACAATGACTGACGCGGGCGGCGGGAGCGGGCCCCTGGCGCGGTGGTGGGCGTGGCTGATGGCGCCCCGGGACATCGCCGCGCTGGCGGCGTTCCGGGTGGCGCTGGGGCTGCTCATCACCGTGTCGGCGGTGCGCTTCCTGGCCTATGGCTGGGTGGGCGTGCTGTTCGCGCAGCCCCGGTTCCGCTTCACCTACTGGGGGTTCGGCTGGGTGCCCGTGCTCCCCCGCGACTGGATGCCCGCGCTCTTCGTGGTGCTGGGCGTCCTGGGCGCGCTGTTGATGGTGGGGCTGTTCTATCGGGTGACGGTGGTGCTGCTGTTCGCGGTGTTCGCCTACGTGCAGCTGCTCGATGTGGCGAACTACCTCAACCACTACTACCTGGTGAGCCTGCTCCTGGGGTTGATGTGCTTCGTGCCGGCGCACGGGGCCTTCTCCGTGGACGCGTGGCGCAGGCCGGCGCTCCGGCGGGCCTGGCTGCCGGCGTGGTGCACGGTGCTGCTGCGCTTCCAGGTGTCCGTCGTCTACGTGTACGCGGGGCTGGCGAAGATCACCACGGACTGGCTGGTGCACGCGCAGCCGCTCAACATCTGGCTGGCCGCGCGCACGGGGCTGCCGTGGGTGGGGCCGCTGCTGGAGCAGCGCTGGGTGGCTTACGCGGCGGCCTGGGGCGGGATGCTCTTCGACAGCACCATCGTGCTCTTCCTGCTGTGGCGTCGCACGCGGCCGTTCGCCTACGTCGTGGTGCTGGGCTTCCACGCGGTGACGTTCGTGCTGTTCCCCATCGGGATGTTCCCCTTCATCATGGTGACGGCGGCGCTGGTGTTCTTCGACGCGTCGTGGCCGCGCATGCTCGCGGCCCGGGTGCTGCGGCGTCCCGCCGTGCGCCCTGTGGGGACGGGGGAAGGGCCGGCCGTCGCGGCGCCGGGCTGGAAGGGCCGCCTGGCGCTGGGCGCGGCGCTGACCTACGCAGCCCTCCAGGTGGCGCTGCCGCTGCGCACGCACGCGTATGGCGGCAACGTGCTCTGGCACGAGCAGGGGATGCGCTTCTCGTGGCGGGTGATGACGCGGGAGAAGAACGGGAGCGCGACGTTCATGGTGCGCGACAGCGTCACGGGCCGGGAGTGGCATGTCCCTCCCAGCCAGTACCTCACGCGACTCCAGGAGCGGGAGATGGCGGTGCAGCCGGACCTCATCCTGCAACTGGCCCACCGGATTGCCCGCGACTTCGAGGCCACCACGCACCACCCCGTGGAGGTCCGGGCCGACGTGCGGGTGTCGCTGAATGGCCGGCTGTCGGAGCCGCTGGTGGATCCGCGGGTGGACCTGTCGAAGGAGGAGGACGGCCTGGGGCCCAAGGCGTGGATCCTCCCCGCGCCCGAGGGGCCGCCGGTGCACCTGCGCCCCACGCGGCGCGGTGTCTCCGGCGCCTGAGCCTGGGCCGTCAGCCCAGCGTCAGCAGCGCGCCGCAGACCATCATCCCCACGCCCACGACGAGCTTCCAGGACATGGGCTCGCCCAGCAGGCCCCATGCGAGGACGAGCGTGAGGGCGAGGCTGAGCTTGTCGATGGGCGCCACCCGCGACGCGGGTGCGAGCTGGAGCGCCCGGAAGTAGGCCAGCCACGACAGGCCCGTTGCCACGCCGGACAGCGCGAGGAAGAGGAGCGTGCGGCGGCTGAGGGTGGGGAGGGCGGCCCCCTCACCCCGGGCCAGCGCGAGGGTCCAGGCGAAGACGAGCACCACCACGGTGCGCAGGGCGGTGGCGAGCGTGGACGGCACCCCCTCCACGCCCACCTTGCCCAGAATGGCGGTCAGCGCGGCGAAGCCGGCCGAGGCCAGGGCATAGATCCACCACGTCCATGTCATGTGCGTGACTCCTGGGGTTCAGCGCTCGTGTCTGGTCGGCTGGCCGGAGCGAGCGCGGCGTTATAACGCGGAGCTGGAGCGCCGCAGGGGCGCGCTCGTCCTGGCGGCCTCCCCGCGACGTCCACCTGGAGTCGAGGGCATGCCGTGGAGGGATTGGCCCGGGAGTTGATGCCCGCTGCCCCCTCCACTTTCAGTTGGAGGTCGCGCGCTCCGCCCGGGACTCAGGTCTCGCCCGGCTTCATCGCGGACGTGGAGCGCAGCAGGCCGGCGCCGCTCACGATGAGGATGCCGGTGAGGACCAGCACCGCGCCCACCACGAAGGAGAGGTCCGCCTGCTCGTTCAGCACGAAGATGCCCGCGCTGACGCCGAACAGGGGCGTCATGAACGAGAAGACCGACAGGTTGGAGGCGAGATAGCGGCGCAGGAGCCAGAACCACGCGAGGTAGCTGGCGAAGCAGACGATGACGCCCTGGAAGAACAGGCTCGCCCAGGCGATGGGGGCCAGCGTGATGGGGCCGGCCTGTCCGGTGAGCAGGGCCACGGGGAGCAGCAGCGCGACGCCGCCCACCAGCTGGTACAGCAAGGTCTGCGTGGGCGGTGCGTCGGACAACGCGGAGACGCGGATCACCACGGTGGTGGCGCCCCACGACAGGCCCGCGAGCAGCCCCATCGCGTCACCCCGGAGCACGCTCGGGCTGAGGCCGCCCCGGAGCACGCCGCCGCCAAAGGCCAGCGCGATGCCCGCGAACGCCACGCCAATCCCCAGCCACTGCGTCCGCTTCAGCCGCTCCGAGGGCACGAACGCGTGCAGGCCCAGCGCGGAGAAGACGGGCGCGGTGTAGAGGAAGACGCCCATGTGCGAGGCGTGCGTGTGGCGCAGCCCCTCGCCCACGAAGAGGAACTCCGACGCGAAGAGCACGCCCACGAGCAGCCCGGGGCGCCACGGCCCACGGCGCAAGAGCCCCCGCTCGCCCCGCACCCAGCACAGCAGCCCCACGAGCAGCGCGGCCAGGCCCGAGCGCAGCGCCATCTGCATCAGGTTCGGGATGTGGGGCGCGGCCAGCTTCACGGCCACCTGCTGCAAGCCCCAGATGGCGCACAGCACGACCATGGTCGCGAGCGCGAAGCCATCCGCGGGTTTCCGGTGAGAGCTCATGGACTTCATCCTGCGGCTGACGGGGCGGATGGATATAGCGAGATTCCGACAACCCATGCCGAGAAGCCGCCATGGCGAAGCAGCTGCAAGTTCCCTTCACCTCAAAGCTTCCACACCCCGTGTACTTCCGCGCGGCGAGCCTGCCCGCGGCGGCCGCCTATCCCCGGCACCGCCACCCGTGGGGGGAGTTCGTCTACGCCTTCAGCGGCGTGATGGAGCTCAAGCTGGCGGGCAACCACTACCTCGCGCCCCCGCAGTACGGCATCTGGCTGCCGCCCGACGTCGAGCACCGGGGCATGAACCGTTTCGAGGCGACCCACTGCTCGCTCTACCTCGCCCCCGAGTGGTGCCGGGGGCTGCCCAAGACGACGTGCGCGATGGCGGTGAGCCCCTTGATGAAGTCCCTGATGGAGCACCTGCGGGACAGTGCGCTGGCGCAGCCCCGCACCAGCGCCGAGCGCAGGCTGTTCCGGGTGCTGATTGATCAGCTGTCGCTGGCTCCGGCCCATGGGAGCTACCTGCCCATGTCGGATGATGCGCTCCTGGCGCCCATCCTCACGGCGCTCGAGCAGCACCCGGAGGATGAGCGCTCCCTGGCCGAGTGGGCCCAGGCGCTGCACACCACCGAGCGCACGCTGGAGCGGCGCTGCCAGCAGCGCCTGGGCCTGTCCTTCAGCGAGTGGCGCCAGCGGCTGCGCGTGGTCAAGGCGCTGGCGATGCTGGAGCAGGGCCACGCGGTGGAGGCCATCGCGCTGGACCTGGGCTACAGCAGCGCGTCCGCCTTCATCGCGATGTTCCGGCGCATGACGGGCACCACGCCGGACAAGGTCCGCGGCCAGGGGCTCGTGGCGCCGTGAGCGCAGGAACGACGAGGCCCAGCAACCCGGTGGGCTGCTGGGCCTCTGGACCCTGCGTCCCCGCGAGGACTACCGGACGATGTTCACCGCCGTGTCATCGAGGAAGAAGCTCGTCTGGAGCGACGCGTCCTCCGTGCCGTTGAAGTAGAGGCGGAGGGTCTGGCCCTTGTAGGCGGCCAGGTCGAACGTCCGCTGCACGTAGGCCGAGCCCTTGTCCAGGTTGCTGTACGTGGCCAGCGTGGCCAGCACGGTGCCCGCGCTGTTGCGGACCTGGACGGCCAGCTTGTCGTAGGCCGTGGTGGTCGTCGTCTCCGACGAGGTGATGCGCGCCCAGAAGGTGAGGGTCGCGCTGCACGCCGTGGCGGGGATGGTGATGTCCTGCCAGGCGTAGTCGGTGTGCGTGCTGCCGTAGCCATTCATGTAGGCCTTGTACGTGCCCGTGCGCGGCGCGCTGCCGGACGTGGTGCCGCTGATGACGCCGGACGAGGTCGTCCATCCTGTGTTGCCGCTCTCGAAGCCCGGGTTGACCAGGAGCTGCTCGGAGATGGAGCAGCTGCCCGTGCCGTTGTTCACCGTCACCGACACCGTGGCGGACGTGCCCACGTTGTTCGCCGCGTCATACGCCCGGGTGGTCAGCGCGTAGGTGCCGTTGGCCACCGCCGTCGTGTTCCACGAGATGCTGTACGGCGCCGCCGTCGCCGTGCCCAGCAGCGTGGCGCCCGCGTAGAACTCCACGCGCGACACGCCCACGTTGTCGGAGGCGCTGGCGCTCAGGCTCGCGGTGCCGCTCAGCGTGGCGCCGCCCGCGGGCGAGGTGATGGAGGTGGTGGGCGGGGTGGTGTCGCTGCCGCCGCCGCCGGTGATGAAGAGCGTGTACAGCAGCTTGTTGGGCGAGCCGGTCCCCGGGCTGGTGACCTTGTTCGGCGTGGCGTTGTTCACCAGCGCGTCCCGCACCTGCTGGGGCGTCGCGGTGGGGTTGGCGCTCAGGTAGAGCGCCGCGGCGCCGGCCACGTGCGGCGAGGCCATGGACGTGCCGCTCATCGACGTGCTCGACGAGTTGCCGGAGTTCGAGGCGGACGTGATGCTCGAGCCCGGCGCGAAGAGGTCCAGGCACGCGCCGTAGTTGGAGAACGACGAGCGGGCATCCGAGCTGGTGGTGGAGCCCACCGTGATGGCGTTGGGCGCGCGGGCCGGCGAATAGTCGCAGGCGTCGTCGCTGTCGTTGCCGGCGGCGACCACCGTCGTGACGCCCGCGGCGATCAACCGCTCCGTCGCGTCATCGACGGCCTGGATGGCGACGTCGCCCAGGCTCATGTTGGCGACCGCCGGCTTGATGTGGTTGGCCGCCACCCAATCAATGCCACCAATCACCTGCGCGTCGTTGCCGTAGCCCGTGCAGTCCAGCACCCGCACGCCGTGCAGGGTGACCTTCTTCGC
>JAFADT010000020.1 GCA_023424585.1 Pseudomonadota bacterium | reverse complement strand
ACCCGTACATGGCCATCGACGCGTTCACCGGGGCGCTCAAGACGCAGCCGGACGCGCCGGAGGTGATGGACGCGCTCTATCGCCTGCTGCGCGAGACGCGTCAGGGCCAGAAGGCCGCGGACGTGCTGGGCCGCATGCTGGCGCTGCCCGCGCTCGCCCTGGAGCCGCACAAGGCCAAGCGCGTGTGGTTCGCGCTGGGAGAGATCCGCCGCGACGAGCTGAAGGACGTGGAGGGCGCGACGCAGGCCTTCAACGCCGCGCTCGACCTGGACCACCGCTTCGTGGAGGCCTTCAGCGCGCTGGAGGCGATGCTCGGCCGCGCGCGCCAGTGGAAGACGCTGGAGGAGAACTACACGCGCATGCTCGCGCGGCTGCCCAAGACGCCGGACACGCACCCTGCGCGCATGACGCTGTGGCGCGCGCTGGGCGACCTGTACCTCCAGGTGCTCAAGCACCCGGAAGGCGCGGTGGCCGCCTACGGCGTCGCGGCGAAGGGCCTGCCGGACGACGCCTCCATCCAGGAGACCTTCGCGGAGGTCGCGGGCCAGATGCCGGGCCGCGAGGAAGAGGCCATCGTGGCGCTGCGCCGCGCGCTGCCCAACACGGAGAACGCGCGCAAGGTGGTGGGCCACCTGGTGCGGCTGTCCGCGGTGCGCAAGGACTACGACGCCGCGTGGCTCGCCGCGCAGGCGGTGTCGGGCCTGCTGGGCGAGGCGGGGGAGGACGAGCAGGAGATCCTCACCAAGCTGGGGCCCTACGCGAAGAAGAAGGAGCTGGCGCAGCGTCCGCTGACGGACCGGCTGTGGCAGACCGCGCTCTTCCACCCGAAGGTGCGCGGGCCGCTGTCGGAGCTCCTGGGCCTGCTCTTCGAGAAGGCGGGGCACCTGTACGCGGTGCCCTTCCCGCAGTACCAGCTGGTGCCGAAGCGCCACCGCATCGACGTGGCGACGGCGCAGGAGTACCACGTCAACCACTACCGCTACGTCGCGCGGCTCTTCGGCATGGAGGCGGTGGAGCTGTACTCGCCCTTCCTCGTGGCCACCCGCGAGCGGCTGGCGAAGCGCTCCAACGAGCCGGCCCCCGAGCCGCTCGTGAACGTGGACCTGCTCCAGACGCATCCCGCGTGTGTGCGTGTGGGTGGCAAGTACTTCGCGGAGCAGGGGCAGAAGGAGGTGTACTACCTCCTGGGGCGGACCCTGGCGCTCGCGCGTCCGGAGCTGGCGTTCAGCCAGCGCGTCGCGCCCGAGCGGTTGGAGGCCGTGGTGCAGGCCGCGCTCAGCCTGGTGGTGGGCAACGTGCGCTACACGGTGGATCCGCGGCTGGTGGACGTGGAGCGGCAGCTCCTCCAGAAGAGCCTGAGCGAGCCGGACCGGGCCGCCCTGGCGAAGGTGGCGAGGGCCTACCTGCCCACGGCGACGCCGCAGGATGTGCGCACGTGGCTGGAGGGCGCGGAGCTGACCGCGTCGCGCGCGGGCCTCTTCGCGGCGGGCGAGATGGAGCCCGTGCGCCGCATGGTGCAGGGCGAGACGGGGTCCTCCTTCCGCGTCGCCCCGCGCACCAAGCTGCGGGAGCTGCTGGTGTTCGCCACCTCCGAGGATCTGCACGAGCTGCGTGTGGCCGTTGGCACACACGTCGAGGTCCAGGTACGAAAGTAGGGCCCTCAGACCGCCGCGAGGGTTCAAGCGTTGAAAGCAGGCGGGCGTTCAAGGCAGGTGACCTTGATCTCCGCCGGTGGCCACTTCTACGATTCCGACGGGATTTCGCCCGTCATTTCTGAGGCTTGCGGGAACGATGCGTTTCGTCTGCGACAGCTGCCGCGCGCAGTACATGATCAGCGACGACAAGGTTGGCCCGAAGGGGGTCAAGCTGCGTTGCAAGAAGTGCGGTCACACCATCCTGGTGAGGCCCGCCGGTGCAACGGCGGCGAAGGAGGGCGGGGCGGAAGCCTCCGCGTCCACGGAGAACCCGGGCAGCACCGCGGAGGCGAACGCGCCGCGCATCGTTGAGCCGACGGGCAACGGGATGCCCGCCACGCTGGGCACGCCGCCCGAGGGTGGCCTCTTCACGGACGTGGAAGAGGATGAAATCGGCGCGGTCTTCGACCAGGTCCTGAGCACGGGCTCGCAGAAGCTCAAGGCCGCGGAGGCGGAGGCGGAGGCCAAGGCCGCGAAGGCGGAGGCCGTGCGCAAGCTCGCCGAGGCCGAGGCCGCCGAGCCGTCGCCGGAGGAGAAGGCCGCCGCCACGCAACACGAGTGGTACGTCGCCATCGACGAGAAGCAGGTCGGCCCCTGGACGGTGGAGAAGGTGAAGGACGCCTGGGACCGCGGCGAGGTGGGCCCGGACAACCTCTGCTGGCGTTCGGGCTTCAGCGACTGGATTCCCTTGTCGGAGACGGCGGAGCTGGCGTCGGTGCTGGCGCCGCGTCCGGCCAAGCCGGTCATCGTCGCGCCCGCGCCGGTGTCCACGTCGTCGCCCACGCTCCCCGCCGGTCCGGTGGAGTCCGCCTTCAGCGCGGGCAGCTCGCGTCCGGGCGCGGGGGGCAACTCGGCCGTGGCCGAGGAGCCGGTGGGTTGGAAGCCTTCGGCCGCGAGCGTGCTGGCCTCGCTGGTGAAGGAGGAGAACGACGCCCTCAGCAAGCCGCCGCCGCGTCCGGCGCCGTCGCTGGAGCGCGAGCCGTTGTCACAGTCGCGCCTCCTGGACGTGCCCATGCCGCCGCCGGAGCCGGTGTCCTCCCCGGCGATGCCTGGGGCGATGATGGCCGCCGCGCCGGCGATGGCCGCGCCCACGGCCTACGCGTCGCCGCAGCCGCAGGGCTATGCGCCGCAGCCGCAGGCCCCGCAGCAGTACGCGCCGCAGCCGCCCGTGGCCTATGCGCAGC
>JAFADT010000946.1 GCA_023424585.1 Pseudomonadota bacterium | reverse complement strand
AGGGTCCTCCGCGCGCACGCCGCCCAGGGCCTCGGCCTCCGCGTGGGCCTGGCCCAGCTCCTGGTAGAGGTCCGCGGCCTCGAAGGGGCGGCCCAGGCGGACCAGGCAGTGCGCCATGGGCTCACGGGCGCCGAGGCCCCGGTAGACCTCCAGCGCGCGCTCCAGCGCCCCACCCCGCTCGAAGGCCGCCGCGGCGCGCTCCACCTCACCCGCGCGCAGGTACGCCTCCGCGGCCGCCACGTGCTGACCGCCCTGGGCGTACAGGTCCGCCACCGACACGTCATCGCCGCTGCCATCCAGGAGCCGCGCCGCGCCCGTGAAGTCTCGCGCCCGCCGCAGCACGTCCACCAGCCAGTGGCGCTCCTTCACCGTCCCCTGCGCGGCCTCCTTGCGCAGGCGCTCGCGCTGCGCCGCGCCCAGCTCCTCGTAGAGCTGCGCCGCGCGCTCCGGCTCGCCTTGCGCCGCCAGGGACTGCACCACCTGGAGCGTCCCGCCCCGCACCGAACCGCCCCGACTGCTGCCCGCCGAATCGCCTGCCATGTCACATGTCCCTTCCAGGCCCGCCCCGTCGGGGCGGCGCGCCCGGTTCCGCCAGCGCCTGACAAACCAGGAACCCGGGCGTAAAGCCAGCCTTCACCCGCCTGCCCGTGGCCCTGGAGACACCGGGTCCGCTAGGGTCCCGGGCATGCTTGTTCCCGTCCCGGCCGGGGTGGATCCGGACCGTCTCCCCGGCCCTTCGCGCCCGCGCTCCTGGTACCTGGTGGCGCCGTCCGCGGCCTTGCGGCCCGGTCAGGCGATGGGCGTCCAGGTGGGGGGCCAGGAGGTGGTGGTCTTCCGGAGCCTGGCGGGCCGGGTCCATGCCCTGTCGGCGCACTGCCCCCACCTGGGGGCCCACCTGAAGCACGGCACCGTCCAGGGCGAGCTGCTGCGCTGCCCGCTGCACCACTGGAGCTTCGACGGCGGGGGCCGCTGCCGCGCCGTGCCCGGCCGGAGCGACGTGTCCTGCCTGCCAGGGCCCCGGGCATGGCCGGTGGAGGAGCGCTTCGGCGGCGTGCTCGTGTTCAACGGCCCCGAGGCGTTGTTTCCGCCACCCGACCTGGAGGGTGGGGACCACCGCTGGGACGTGGGACCTCCGGTGACGGTGGGCTGTCCCTGGCTGCCGCTCGCGGCGAACTCGTTCGACCTGGACCACCTGCGCACGGTGCACCACCGCGAGCTGTGGGACACGCCGGCCTGGGAGACGCCAGACCGGTACACGCTGCGGCTGCGCTACACGTCGCGCGTCATCGGCACCGGCGCGAGCGACCGGCTGATGAAGGCGTTGTCGGGCAATCGCATCCGCGTGGAGCTCACGCTGCACGGAGGCACGTTGATGTCGGTGAAGAGCGACCTGGGCCGGGCGCGGGGGCTGCTGCTCGCGAGCATGACGCCGGTGGAGGAAGGGACGTCGGTGAGGCTCGCCGTCGCGGCGAGGCGCGGACGGATTCCGGGCGCGGCGGCGCTGGTGCTGGGGGTGTCGCGGTGGCTCTACACGTCGTTCCTGCGTCGGGACCTGTCCGTGCTGGACGGCATGCGATTCAACGTCGCGACGGCGACGGCGGATCCGGTGATGCGCCAGCTGCTCGACTTCGCGGTGGGCCTGCCCGAGGACGGGGACGATGCGCGCCGGTGACGCTCCGCCGATCCCCGCCGCGCTCAACGCGGTGCTGCTCGCCGTGGCGATGGGCGCGGGCGCGCTGTGCCTGTGGACGGCGTCCCACGCGGAACACGTCTGGGTGCGGCTGGTGGCAGCGGGGGTGTTCTCCTACGTGAACAACACGGTGTTCTCGCTGCTGCACGAAGCGACGCACGGGGTGCTGCACCCGTCGCGGCGGCTCAACGACGGGTTGGGCCGCATCGCGGCGACGTTCTTCCCCACGTCGTTCACGTTGCAGCGCGCGTTCCACCTCACGCATCACCGGTACAACCGCACGGCGCGCGAGCAGTTCGACTACCTGCGTCCGGGCGACCACCGCCTCCTCAAGTATGCGCAGTGGTACGTCATCCTGACCGGCGTGTACTGGCTGTTCGTGCCGCTGGGAGCGCTGGTGTTCGCGCTCGCGCCGGGCCTGGTGAGGAGGCTGCGGGGGCCGGGCACGCGCTACGGGGAACAGACAGGCGCGGACGCGTACCTGGGGCGGTTGGAGGATGCGCCGGGGACGGCCATCCGGGCCGAGGTGCTGGGCATGATGGCGGTCCAGGCGGGGCTGGCGTACGCGCTGGACCTGACGCTCGTCGGCTGGGCGCTCTGCTACGCGGCGTTCGCGGTGAACTGGAGCTCGCTCCAGTACGCGGACCACGCGTGGTCGCCGCTGGACGTGCGCGAGGGCGCCTGGGACCTGAAGGTCGCGGCGCCGGTGCGCTGGGTGTTCCTCAACTACCACTACCACCGGGCGCACCACCGGCACCCGCAGGTGCCCTGGCTCTACCTGGGCCGCTACGTGGACGAAGCCGTGGAGCGGCCGTCCTTCCTGGGCATCTGGCTGTCGATGTGGCGAGGCCCCCGGCCGCTCCCGGAGCAGTCGAAGTGAGCATGCCCCCGGAGCAGGGAGCGCATGCCCAGGGCCCGCTCCTGGGCGTGCCCGCGCCAGGGGAGCTGAAGCGCACGGGCGCGCTGGCCTGCGGCTTCGCGCTGTTCTTCCTCGCGGCATACGGCGGCGCGAGCTGGGTGACGGGCTTCTATCCCGGTGGCCTGCGGGTGGACCTGCCCTTCGAACGGCACATCCCGTTCATGCCCGGCTGGGCCGCGGTCTACGTGAGCCTGGACGTGCTGCTGCTGTTGTCCCTGTTCATCTTCCGGACGTGGAGACAGATGCTCCCGTTCGCGCTCGCGCTGTGCGCGGAGACAGCACTCGGAGCCCTCTGCTTCCTCGTCCTGCCGGTGGAGGTGGCGTGGCCGCAGCGCGCCGTCACCGGCGCCTGGGCCTCCGTCTTCCAGGCGGCGGACACGATGAACCTGGAGCGCAACTACCTGCCGTCGCTGCACGTCGCCTTCGCCTGCACGGCGGCGCTGGCCTACCGCGAGCGTTCAGGGCCGCTGGCCCGCACCGTGTTCACGGTGTGGACGCTGGCCATCGCGGCGTCCACGCTGCTCATCCACGAGCACCACCTGCTGGACGTGTTCGCGGGAGCATTGCTCGCCTGGGGCACGTGGCGGGTCGTGGCGCCCCGGGTCCGGAGGGAGGCATTCCTCGAAGCCGTCCGAGTGGAAGCCCTCTGCGCGCGGGAGCTGTACCGCTTCGCGCGCAGGCACCCGCGGTACGGGCTCATCGCGCTCGTGCTGTATCAGCAGTCGCTGGGACGGTGGCGCAAGGCGAGAAGGGCGCGGGTGGGCTTCAGTTTCCTCCAGCTGGTGGACGACGTCCTGGATGGAGACCGCCCCGTCCAGGGAGAGCCGCTGGACGCCGTCGACGCGCTCCTGCGCACGCTGGAGACCGGAGCGCCGGGCCCCGCCACGGAGTTCCACGACACGGCCGCGGCGCTGGGGCAGACGCTGCTCACGGAGCTGACGGCCCCGGAGGTCCGCGAGCAGGTGTTCCAACTGGTGCGCACGATGCGTCGGGACCGCGAGCGGGTGCGCGACAGGCGCTGGTGGGACGCGACGGCGCTTCAGGCCCAGTTGGAGACCACCTTCCGGCTGTCCGTGGGCTTGATGCTGCACGTCGCGGACGCCCAGGTGCGCGCCGAGGACGCCCCTTCCCTGCTCGCGGCGTTGGGCTGGTGCTCCGTGATGCGCGACCTGCGCCAGGACCTGGCGCACGGCCTCTTCAACGTGCCCGAGGACATCGCCGCGGAGGTGCGCGCCCAGGGACAGGACCCCGTGGACTTCGACGCGCTGCTCGCGGCAGAGGCCGGACGGGCCTGGGTGCGCGGTGAATACCAACGGGCCCGCGCGCTGCTGGACCGCTCCGGGAAGGAGCTGGCCCAG
>JAFADT010000921.1 GCA_023424585.1 Pseudomonadota bacterium | reverse complement strand
CCCCACCGCTGCCCGGCCGCCCCACCCCGCTCCCCGGCCCCGGCCCGCCCCCCCCCGCCGGGGATGGGCGGCGCGCAGTCCAGCGGCGGCGGCGCGCAGTCCGAGGTCGAGGGAGCAGGCCGGCCCTGCCGCTCCGGGCGCCCGTACTTCGCGAACTCCGCAGCCAGCCGCTTGGACTCCTGCTGGAGCCCCATCAGGTCGAAGCGGTCGTCGTTGAGGACCGGCATCTTCAGCCCCAGCAGGCTCTTCTTCGCCGTGTCCACCTGCTCGAAGAAGGTCCGGTTGTCGACCAGGAACCTCGCCGCGTCCCGGAGCGAGGGCGACACGCTCCGGTCCTGCGAGATGCGCTGGAGGTCCGCGTGCGACAGCGTGCCGTCCTTCTTGCCGTCCAGGAGGTCCAGGTAGCCGAAGTTCGCCTCCAGCGTGCGCAGCGAGTCCGCGTAGTCCAGCAGCTTGGGGTCCAGCGGGCTGCGGCTCCCGGACGTCCCCCCCGTCTTCTGCGACGCGGAGCCGCCGTAGTAGCCCGCGCCCGCCCTCGCGGCGTCCTGGGGCGCGCAGTACTCCGTCTTCGCGGACGGGTTCTTCTTCAGCTCATCCGCCACGCCCAGCGCGCCGCTGGCCGCCATCATCACGTTGCCACTCATCACCCCCGCGGCCGTCTTGATGGAGTTCGTGAGGACCGGGGGAAGCCCCAGGGCGTCCCCCGCCAGGTCGGTCACGGCGGCCATGGGGCCGCCCAGCAGGTTCGCCACGCCTTTCAGGATGTCGAGCATCAGCACTCCCGCGCGACGGGTTGAAGTGGGTGCTGCCAGGTGCCGCGCGCCGTCTCTTCGGACGCGGGCAGCCATTGCAGCGGCGGTGCCGGGCGCGCCGGCGCGCGGGGCGAGTCGAAACGCGGGGTTGGCCGACGATGCCCTCCGTCCGCGTCCCCGCTCACGGACGGGGCGGTCCGTCGCGGAGGATTGCGGCTAGAGTCCCGCGCCCATGCGCACCTTCGGGCTCGACTACGGCACCAAGACCATCGGGGTGGCCGTCTCCGATGGACTGGGGCTCACCGCCCAGACGGTCACCACCGTGCGGCGCACGTCGCTCAAGGCGGACCTGGCGGAGCTGTCCCGGCTGGTGAAGGAGCACGAGGTGACGCGCTTCGTCCTGGGGCTGCCGCTCAACATGAACGGCTCGGAGGGGCCCCGCGCGGAGGCCACGCGAAAGTTCGCCGAGGTGCTGGAGGGCGCGCTCGGGCTGCCCGTGGAGCTGTGGGACGAGCGCCTGTCCACCGTGGCCGCCCAGCGCACCCTGCTGGAGGCGGACGTGCGCCGGGAGAAGCGGCGGGAGGTGATTGATCAGCTCGCCGCGCAGTTCATCCTGCAGGGCTGGCTGGACGCGCACCGCCCCGCGGACACCGGCTACGACGACGACTACGACCCGGAGGGCTGAGCCCCCCTCCGGGAGGCGCCTGACGACGCGCTACGGCTGGCGCCGGTACACGTGCAGCGGCGCGGAGAAGCCGTCCTGCTCCTGGTACGTCACGCCGTCGAGCGTCAGCGTGCGCCCCTCCAGCTTCACGCCCGGGTCCTTCACCAGGTTGCCCTGGTCGAAGCGCACCAGCACCTCCGGGCGCGCGTCCCGCATGCGCTCGCGGAAGGTGTCCCAGCGCACGCGCGCCATGCGCAGCTCCGGCAGCGTGGAGAAGAAGGCCACCTGCAGGTCCATGTAGCGCGGGTCGTCGTCGATGGCCGCCGCGCCGCCCTTCGCCGCCACCTCCTCCTTGAGGTAGCGCGCCACCTGCATCACCGCCACGGGGTTCGTGGACGTGGGGCTCACCGGGCGCAGCGAGTCGTGCAGCCCGCCCTCCGTGCGGAAGGTGTAGATGCCCAGCGCCACCGGCATCACCACCGCCAGCACCGCGCTCACGCCCACCACCGCGCGGCGCGCACGGTCACCGCGCGCTCCCACCACCGCCTCCAGGCCCGGCGCCATGAACACGGGCAGCAGCACCAGCTGCGTCACCGTGAAGCGGGCCAGCGGCACGAAGCTCAAGAGCACCGCCGCGCGCAGCGTGAAGTACAGCGCGGGCAGCACCGCCATCACCACCAGCCAGCGCGTCTCCGGGTGCTTCTTCCATGCGCGCACCATGCCCACCCCGCCCAGCAGCGCCACGCCAGGCGTCAGCGTGAAGAGCGCCACCGCGGGCCAGAACCCCAGCTGCTGCAGCCGCCAGCCAATCGGCCCTCCCGCCCCACCGGAGTCCACCACCCACTGCTTGTGGAAGCTCTCCACGGCGTTGATGGGGAAGAACGGGTCTCCGTGCGCCAGCTCGTTGCCCTGCATCCACAGCAGCGGGAACGGCAGGCACACCAGGCCGAAGCCCACCGCGCGCGTCAGCGACGCCACCCGGTCCTCGCTGCTGAACACCAGCGCCAGGCTGATCAGCGGGATGTACAGCCACGCGTCGTAGCGCAGCGCGCACGCGAAGTTCAGCAGCACCGCGCCCCAGAACAGCGGCTGGAAGCGGTTCTCCTCCACCCCTTCCGCCACCAGCGCGAACACCGCCAGCATGAAGAAGAGCGACACCGCCTCGCTGCCCGCCGTGGTGGAGAACTGCAGGTGCATGCCCCACGCGCTGAAGGCCAGCCCCGCGGCCACGCCCGCGCGCCAGCCGAACAGCCGCCGCGTCAGCGCGAACAGCGGCACCACCGACAGCACGCCGAACACCAGGCTCACCAGGCGGCCCGCCACGTCGCGCTCGAAGACCGACAGCACCGCGCCCACCAGGTACACGTGCAGTGGGCCGAACTGGAACGTCCCGTCCTTGTAGGACGTGATGAGGTGCGGCGCGGCCAGCCACCGCTCCGCCAGCTCCGTGCGCACCACCGCGTCCCCGAAGAGGTTCTCGTTGATGAAGAACACCCCCAGCCGGGGGAGCAGCGCCGCCAGGAGCAGCAGCCCCACCAACCACCGGGTGGAGGGCTCGGGCCGGGGCGCGGGCACCGCGGACAGGCCGGGCACGGCGGCGGGAGGAGACACAAGGGCGGCGGGACTCGAAGCGGGGACCATGGCGCGCGCGAGGATACGCAGGCAGGGCTCAAAGCCAAGCCAGCGTCCTGCCCCCCTGCCCGGCGGCCGCCCGGCTGCCTTGCCCTCCAGGCACCACTTCCCCGGGCACCGCGCGATCCGCGCCGTTACGCACCGTTGCAGGCGGGGTGGAACCGGTGCGCCGGCCGTCACGCCGACATGTGGAGCGGACACGGACGCCACCCCACAGTGAGGGCACGCCCGGGCGGGCGTCCCCAGCGAGGGCCCAATCGTCGGGAAGTGCGCGCTTGCGCCCGACGGGACCAGACACATCGCACCGGGGGGGCTCCTCCCGAGGCGGGTCCGGGTCCTTATAATCAGGTTGCCTTTTCACCCCGTGGAGGAGGGGCGGCCTTCCCTCCGACACGAGCCGAACGCGCGGTCCCACTCCGCGGCGGGGTCCCGAAGGGGCTGAAGCATCGCGATTGTCGTCGCCTGGGACCTCTTCGGAGTGGGTGTGGAATGGCCTTCCTGCCCTCCAGGTTCACCATGCTGGCCCCCCGGAAGCACGCGAGCGTTCGCGTCCTCCTGTGAGGCTACGAGGGAGAGACATGAAGGACGCTGAGAAGGGCTCGTGGGTCTCCAGAATCGCCGCGTTCCAGGACGTGAAGACCTACGCGGAACTCAACTGGGAGGGCTCTTTCGAGGACTACCTCGAAATCGTCCGGAAGAACCCTAAGGTCACCCGCACCGCCTTCCAGAGGATCTACGACATGATCCTCAGCCACGGGAAGTCGGAGTACATCGACAACAAGAAGAAGCTGACCCGCTACCACTTCTTCAGTGACGAGCGCTTCGGCGGCCGGGACGCCATCTTCGGCCTTGACGTGCCGCTGATGAAGCTGGTGAACGTCTTCAAGTCCGCCGCCCAGGGCTACGGCACGGAGAAGCGCGTCATCCTCCTGCATGGGCCCGTGGGCTCGTCCAAGTCCACCATCGCCCGCCTGCTCAAGAAGGGCATGGAGGAGTACTCGAAGACGCCGGAGGGCGCCGCGTACACCTTCTCCTGGCTCACCGACAAGAAGCAGCCGGACGGCACGGTGACCCAGGAGAAGATGAAGTGCCCGATGAACGAGGAGCCCCTCAACCTCATCCCCCGGGAGTGGCGCCCGCGCATCTTCTCCGAGCTGTCCCCGCCGGAGTCCGGCTACACCATCCCGGACGGCTGCGAGCTGTGCCCCGCCTGCCGCTTCGTCTTCAAGGAGCTGATGACCCAGTACGGCGGCGACTTCGCCAAGGTCATGAACCACGTCCACGTCAACCGGCTCATCTTCAGTGAGAAGGACCGCGTGGGCATTGGCACCTTCCAGCCCAAGGACGAGAAGAACCAGGACTCCACCGAGCTCACCGGCGACATCAACTACCGGAAGATCGCCGAGTACGGCTCGGACTCCGACCCGCGCGCCTTCAACTTCGACGGCGAGTTCAACATCGCCAACCGCGGCGTCATCGAGTTCGTCGAGGTGCTCAAGCTGGACGTCGCGTTCCTCTACGACCTGCTCGGCGCGTCGCAGGAGCACAAGATCAAGCCGAAGAAGTTCCCGCAGACGGACATCGACGAGGTCATCATCGGGCACACCAACGAGCCCGAGTACAAGAAGCTCGAGAACAACGAGTTCATGGAGGCCCTGCGCGACCGCACGGTGAAGATCGACATCCCGTACATCACCAAGCTGGCCGAGGAGGTGAAGATCTACGAGAAGGACTTCAACTCGCGCGCCATCAAGGGCAAGCACATCGCGCCGCACACGCTGGAGATGGCCGCCATGTGGGCCGTCCTCACGCGCCTGGAGGAGCCCAAGAAGCACAACCTGTCGCTGCTCCAGAAGCTCAAGCTCTACAACGGCAAGACGCTCCCCAACTTCACCGAGGACAACATCAAGGAGCTGCGCAAGGAGTCCGTGCGCGAGGGCCTGGAGGGCATCAGCGCCCGCTACATCCAGGACAAGATCTCCAACGCCCTGGTGAGCGACAAGGGCGAGGGCTGCATCAACCCCTTCATGGTGCTCAACGAGCTGGAGGCGGGCCTCAAGACGCACTCGCTCATCAACACCGAGGACGCGCGCAAGCGGATGAAGGAGCTGCTCACCACGGTGAAGCAGGAGTACGAGGACATCGTCAAGAACGAGGTCCAGCGCGCCATCAGCGCCGACGAGGACGCCATCGGCAAGCTGTGCGGCAACTACATCGACAACATCAAGGCCTTCACCCAGAAGGAGAAGGTCCGCAACAAGTACACCGGCATCTACGAGGTGCCGGACGAGCGCCTGATGCGGTCGATTGAAGAGAAGATCGACATCCCCGAGAGCCGCAAGGACGACTTCCGCGGGGAGATCATGAACTACATCGGCGCGCTCGCGGTGGAGGGCAAGACCTTCAACTACCGGACCAACGAGCGGCTGCACAAGGCGCTGGAGCTGAAGCTGTTCGAGGACCAGAAGGACAGCATCAAGCTCAAGAACCTGGTGTCGTCCGTCGTGGACAAGGAGACCCAGGAGAAGATCGACCTGGTGAAGGACCGGATGATGAAGAACTACGGGTACTGCGAGATCTGCTCCACGGACGTGCTGAACTTCGTGGCCAGCATCTTCGCCCGCGGTGACGCCAAGGAGTAACGCGATAGCGCCTTGTCCAAGAGGGACGTGACACCGTGACCTTGAAGATCCACCAGGACCACTCCCGCTTCAAACAGATCGTCCGCGGGAAGATCAAAGCCAACCTGCGCAAGTACGTGCAGAAGGGCGAGATGCTGGGCAAGAAGGGCAAGGATGCCATCAGCATCCCCATCCCCTTCATCGACATCCCGCGCTTCAAGTACGGCCACAAGGAGCAGGGCGGCGTCGGACAGGGAGAGGGCGAGGTGGGTCAGCAGCTCGGCCCCGGGGCGGTGGAGCCCGGGGACGGGCACCAGGCCGGCCAGGGCGAGGGAGACCACGCCCTGGAGGTGGACGTCACCCTGGAGGAGCTGGCGCAGATCCTGGGCGAGGAGCTCCAGCTGCCGCGCATCGAGCGGCGGCAGAACGAGCGCATCGTCACGCAGAAGGTGAAGTACACCGGCGTGAACACCACGGGCCCGGAGTCCCTGCGCCACTTCAAGCGCACCTTCAAGCAGGCCCTGAAGCGGCAGATCGCCACCGGCACCTACGACCCGAAGATGCCGGTCATCATCCCCACGCGCGAGGACCGCAGGTACCGCAGCTACAAGCTCCAGGAGCTGCCGGAGACGAACGCGGTCATCATCTACATGATGGACGTGTCCGGCTCGATGGGGGACGAGCAGAAGGAGATCGTCCGCATCGAGAGCTTCTGGCTCGATACGTGGCTCAAGCACCAGTACAAGGGCCTGGAGTCGCGCTACATCATCCACGACGCCGTGGCGCGCGAGGTGGACCGCGACACCTTCTTCCACACCCGCGAGTCCGGCGGGACGATGATCTCCAGCGCGTACAAGCTGTGCCGGGACATCATCCAGGCGGACTACCCGAAGAGCGCGTGGAACATCTACCCGTTCCACTTCAGCGACGGGGACAACTGGAGCGCGGACGACACGCGCCAGTGCATCGAGATGCTCCGCAACGACATCCTCCCGCAGGTGAACCAGTTCGCCTACGGGCAGGTGGAGTCCCCCTACGGCAGCGGGCAGTTCATCAAGGACCTGCGCGAGGCCGTGGGTGACACGAACAACGTCGCCCTGAGCGAGATCGCGGACAAGGACGCCATCTACGCCTCCATCAAGGACTTCCTCGGCAAGGGGCGCTGAAGACGAGCGCTTCTGTCATCCCCCACCGGAGCCACCGCCCCATGCCCAAGAGCCTCACGCCGCGACTCGCCGCGCTTCGGGATGAAATCCACGGCTACGCCAAGGAGTTCGGCCTGGATTTCTTCGACACCGTCTTCGAGATGGTGAGCTACGACGAGATGAACATGGTGGCCGCCTACGGCGGCTTCCCCACCCGCTACCCCCACTGGCGCTGGGGCATGGAGTACGAGCAGCTGGCGAAGGGGTACGAGTACGGGCTCTCCAAGATCTACGAGCTCGTCATCAACAACGACCCCTGCTACGCGTACTTGATGGAGAGCAACCCGGAGGTGGACCAGAAGCTGGTGATGGCCCACGTCTACGGCCACTGCGACTTCTTCAAGAACAACTTCTCCTTCCGGCACACCAACCGCCGGATGATTGACGACATGGCCAACCACGCCACCCGCGTCCGGCGCTGGGTGGACAAGATTGGCGTGGAGAAGGTGGAGGACTTCATCGACCGGACGCTGTCGCTGGAGAACCTCATCGACCAGCACGCGCCCCACATCCGCCGCAACCCGGATCCGCAGCGCGCGGAGGAGGAGGCCAGATCCAACGAGCGCGTGGAGGGCTTCAAGGTGGACCGCGAGTACATGCGCGGCTTCATCAACCCCTCCGAGTTCATGGACTCCCAGCGCAAGCGCGCGGAGGACGAGAAGCAGCAGCGCAAGCGCTTCCCGGAGCGCCCGCAGCGCGACGTGCTCTACTTCCTCCTGGAGCACGCGCCGCTGGAGCCGTGGGAGGTGGACATCCTCTCCATCCTCCGCGACGAGGCGTACTACTTCGCGCCCCAGGGCCAGACGAAGATCATGAACGAGGGGTGGGCCAGCTACTGGCACTCCACCATCATGACCCGCCGGGCCCTGAAGGACGACGAGATCATCGACTACGCGGACCACCACTCCGGCACCATGGGCGTGCGCCCCGGCGCCATCAACCCGTACAAGCTGGGCATCGAGCTGTGGCGGGACATCGAGGACCGGTGGAACAAGGGCCGGTTCGGCAAGGAGTGGGACGAGTGCGACGACCTCCGCGCGCGCCAGGCCTGGGACAAGAAGCTGGGCGCGGGGCGTGAGAAGATCTTCGAGGTGCGCAAGCACTACAACGACATCACCTTCATCGACACGTTCCTCACCCCGGAGTTCGCCCAGCAGCAGAAGCTCTTCGTCTACGGCTTCAACGACAAGCGCAACTCGTGGGAGATCCTGGACCGCGAGTTCCGCAAGGTGAAGAACAAGCTGCTCACCTCGCTCACCAACTTCGGGCAGCCCATCATCGAGGTGGTGGACGGCAACCACGAGAACCGCTCGGAGCTGCTGCTCGCGCACAAGCACGACGGGCAGGACCTGAAGGGCGACTACGCGCGGGAGACGCTGCGCAACCTCCAGAGCCTCTGGCGGCGGCCGGTGAACATCATCACCCGCTACGAGGGCAAGGGGACCCTCCTGCGCTTCGACGGGCAGCACCACTCGGAAAAGAAAGTGGAGCTGTAAGCCGGCCCCGGGCTCCGGGGCCGGAAGCAGGCAGGCGGGCATGGGAAGTGCGGTCAGGAGTTGGGCGGAGGCCCAACAGTCCTCTACACTCCTGTATCGCCCCCCATGAAGACCGCCTCCCTCCTGTGCCTCGCCGCCCTGGGCGTGGCTTCGACGTCCGAAGCCGCCACCCGCTTCGAAATCAAGAACCGCCGCATCGAGCCGCGCCAGACGCTGGCGGGCGCGCTGCATGAGGCGGCGCTGCCCGATGAGCAGGTGGCGGCGGTCATCTCCGCGCTGGAGGGCGTGTTCGACTTCCGCAAGTCGCGCGTGGGCGACCAGTTCCGGCTGGTGATGCGCGACGGCGAGCTGGACTTCTTCGACTACCGCCAGAGCACCGTGGACGAGTGGCAGGTGCGCCGCGACGGGGAGAAGTACATCGGCAGCAAGCGCTCCATCGAGGTGGAGAAGCAGGTGTCGCTGGTGTCGCTGGAGATCAACTCGTCGCTGTACGAGGCGACGCTGGCCGCGGGCGAGGACCCGTCCATCGGCCTGGTGCTGTCGGACGTGTTCGCGTGGGACATCGACTTCTACCGGGACGTGCGCAAGGGCGACAAGGCGAAGGCCCTGGTGGAGAAGTTCGTCTCCAAGGGCCGCGTGCTGCGCTACGGCGAGGTGCTGGCGGCCACGTACGAGGGCGGCCTGGTGGGCAACAAGCGCGTGTTCCGCTACGTGCTGCCCGACGGCGAGGCCAACTTCTTCCAGGAGGACGGCGCCAGCGCGAAGAAGACCTTCCTCAAGAGCCCGCTGAAGTACGCGCACATCACCAGCAGCTACGGGTCGCGCTTCCACCCGGTGCTCCAGTACGTGAAGAACCACAACGGCGTGGACTACGGCACGCCCGTCGGCACCCCGGTGTGGGCCGTGGCGGACGGCACCGTCGTGTCCGCGGGCAACGCGGGCGCCGCGGGCAACATGGTGGTGCTGCGCCACGCCAACGGCATGGAGACGCAGTACATGCACCTGTCCCGCTTTGGCGACGGCGTGCGCGCCGGCCAGCGCGTGCGGCAGAAGCAGGTGATTGCCTACTCCGGCAACACCGGCCGCACCACCGGCCCGCACCTGCACTTCGGCCTGAAGCGCAACGGCACCTACGCCAACCCGCTCACCCAGAAGTTCCCCCGCGCGGATCCGCTGCCCAAGGAGCTGACGGCGGACTTCCTCGCCAGGGCGCAGGACCTGGCCCAGCAGCTGGACGCCGTGTCCGTGGCCGCCGTCGCCGGCAAGGCGGGCCCGCCGCCCCCCGCCCCGAAGTAGCGCGGCCGCCCGCGTCGCCCGCCCCCGGGCCCCCTCCCCTTCACGGCGGAGCGGGGCCCGTCGCGTCTCCTCAGGTCCACTCGATGAGGAACTCGGAGTCGCCCAGGCGCCGCTCGGTGCCCCGCACGCAGCCCTCGCGGCGCAGCGCGGCGAGGGGGCCGGCCAGGATGCCCTCGTGGACCTCCACGGGCAGCAGGTCGTCCTTGAACGAGAGCCGCACGCGCTTGTCACCCAGGGCCAGGTACTCGCGCTGCCCGTAGCTCACCGCGGTGGAGTACGACGCGGCCGCGTTGCTGTAGAGGCGCTTGGGGTCCCCGCCGCTGGCGGTGAGGCGCAGGAGCGTCTGCCCCACGGTGGACTCGAAGAACGTCCCGACGATGGCCTCCCCGCACGCCCGCAGCACCGCGCCGCGCGTGCCGTATTCCGGTTGCAGCGCTTCGGACGCGAAGGCGAGCAGCCGCAGGAAGTCCACCGCCGGGTACGAGAAGAAGTCCACCGGGCTTCGCGGCAGGAGCGGCGCGCGCAGGCGCTCCGCGGCGTCGCGGCCCAGCCGCTGATGCACCAGCCGCAGCACCGCCGCGAAGCTCAACCCCCGCACGGTGTCCCCCGGCCGCGTGAGGGCGATGCGCGCTTCGAGGTCATCCAGGGGGAAAGACATTCGCGGAGCGTTGTACCTCAATTCCTAGAACTTCCGGTCTTTCCATGAGAGCGCCGCGCGTGCGCCACGCGTGGCCTGGGGCCGCGGCGCGTCACCACGGGTCCCCGGGTACCTTCCCTCCCTGGCGGAGGAAGCGGCCGACCCTCGGGGAGGCGCGTGGGTTTCCCCTGCCCTGGGCTGGCGTGACACGGTACCCTTTCCGCCATGGGCGCCCCGCGTCAAAGGCACGGGGCGCCTTCGCAGTCCTCCCACCCCTTCGCGACCCTCGAGACGACCGACTTATGGCTCCTCCCGCCTCCGCGCGCCCCGCATCGTCCCCGTCCTCCGCCTCGGGAGCCCCCGAAGACAGCGGCCGCACCGGGCTCGACGCGGCCAGCGTCCGTCGCGGCTTCTTCGAACACGTGCGCTATTCGCGCGGCAAGAACCCGGAGACGGCCACCGCGCACGACCGCTTCATGGCGCTGTCGCTGGCCGTCCGCGACCGGCTCACGGACCGCTGGGTGAAGACGGCGCGCACCTACTACGAGAAGGACGTCAAGCGCGCCTACTACCTGTCCGCGGAGTACCTGCTGGGTCGGGCGCTGGGCAACAACCTGTTAAACCTGGGCATGCACGAGGCGGCGGCCGAGGCCATGCGCGAGGTGGGGGTGGACCTCACCAACCTCCTGGAGATGGAGCCGGACGCGGGCCTGGGCAACGGGGGCCTGGGGCGG
>JAFADT010000870.1 GCA_023424585.1 Pseudomonadota bacterium | reverse complement strand
CAGCACGAGCGGCGCGGTGTCCCGGCCCAGCACGTCCACCAGCACCTGGAGCGCCGGGGCCTTCACCTTCGGCGCGGCGAGCGCCGCGTCCACCGCGGCCAGCACGGCGGCGGTGCGCACGCGCGGGCTGGGCTCCGACAGCGTCTCCCCCCCGACGGCCGGCACCGGGTCCAGGCCCGCCAGGCGGCGCAGCAGCGGCTGCCCGTCCGGGCGCCGCGCGATGAGGGCGCACAGGCCCATGCGCACGTACTCGCTCGGGTCATGGTGCGCGACCTCGGTGAGCAGCGGCACGCGGTGCTCGTCCGACAGCAGCGGCGCGCACTGCTCCAGCACCTGGCGGCGGAAGAGGAAGTCCTTCTCCGACGGGGCCTTCGCGCGCAGGCGCTGGCGCAGCAGGGCCAGGCCGGTGAGCGCATCGACCGTGAGCAGCGCGCGCAGGGCCTCCGCCTGGAAGAACGGGCTCACGTCCTCCTGGCCCGCGAGGCTCGTCAGCGTGGGCTCCACCTCGGGCAGTGACGCGGCGACGCCCGGCACCATCTGCGCGAGCTGCCGGAAGGCCTCCAGCGCGGCGAAGCGGTTCTGCGCCCGGGGCGCGTCCACGGCGCGGTCCAGCAGCTGCCTCGCCAGGGGCACGGCCGCGGGCTGGAGCTCCTCGGCGGTGGTCGTGGCCAGGACGCCCGTCAGCGCGCGGAGCGCGGTCTCTTCTTCAACCAGCAGCTTGTGATGGCGCTTCTCCTGTCGCTCGCGCAGGGCGTCGAAGCCCATCCACCGGTCCAGGGCGCGCAGGTCCTCCTTGCGGTCCTTGCGGTCCTTCACCGTGGCCTGGATGTGCTCCACCAGCACCTGACGGCGCGCGGCGTCGTCCTG
Organism: Pseudomonadota bacterium; assembly: GCA_023424585.1. Lineage (GTDB taxonomy): Bacteria > Myxococcota > Myxococcia > Myxococcales > Myxococcaceae > Corallococcus. The sequence continues at coordinate 2,583 of JAFADT010000870.1, read as the reverse complement.
CGCGTCGTTGTGCTGGCGGGTGAACTGGACGATCTCCGCGTGGACCGCCGCCAGCTCCGTCTCCAGCGCCTCCAGGGCCACGCCCAGCCACGGCGCCAGTCCCTCCAGGCCCGCGGGGCGGGGGCACGACTCCACCAGCCGCCGGGCCAGGGCTTCGACCGAGGCCCCGCGCACGCGGCGGTGCAGCGGGGGCAGGGCTTCCAGCAGGCGTGACTCGAGAGGTTCATTCGCCAGGTGCATGTCGCGGCCAGAGCTATTCATTGCTTGAGCGACATGCCCGGCCCCTCCAGGCGCCCGTTCGGATCAGGACAGCTCACGGCTGCAAACGTCGTTCATCCAGCAGCTCCTCGAATTCCTCCTCGGTGGGCGTGACGTCCTGCAACCCACGTCCACCCGTCCAATCCCACCGCGCTCCGAGTGAAAACATGTTCTGCGTTCCGTATGGGCCGGAGAGGAAGGCGCGGTCCTCGGCGAAGAGCATGAGGCGGTTGCCGCCCTTGCCCATCCACACGTTCCAGTCCAGGCGGCCCGACACGCGGTGGCGCAGGTAGGCCGTGGCGCGGTGAGCATCCTGGAAGCGCTGCGACGCGCCGTAGCCCAGCTCCACGCGCGTGCCCTGGAGCTTGCCGCCCAGGAGCGCCGCCCAGCTCGCGTACGCGCCCGCGTTGTCCACGGTGTAGATGTTGGCGTTGCTCACCGCGGACATGCCCAGCGTGGCCACGTGGTCCTGGAAGGGCTGCCAGCGCAGGGACAGCCGGGGCGACAGGCGCCGCGGGTGGTCCTTGCCGTAGCGCCAGTAGACGTTCTGGTCGTAGCGGCTGGCCTCCACCGCGTGGCCGCCCTGCATGGACTCCAGCGTCAGGCCCAGGCCGGGGATGAGGCCCACGTCCGGGGACAGGCGCACGTAGCGGTCCGCCCCCACGCGGCCTCGCGCGCTCCAGCGCATCGCGCCGTCGATGGTCTGCGAGAACACGGAGCCCTGCATGGACAGGCGCAGGTCGCCGGGGAGCTGGTTCACGTACGCGGCCACGGTGCCGCCCAGCACGGCGGTCTGGTTCAGCGGGTAGCGCGCCTCGGGCGTGAAGCGCAGCCACGCGCGGCCCGGGGACAGCTCGCGGCGCAGGGACAGGCGGACCTCCAGGCCCGTCTGGAGCGGGCGGTTGAGCAGCTCGCCTTCCTCCACGTCCTCGCTGCGATAGCCCAGCTCCGCGGACACCATGCCCAGGCCGCCGGTGCGCGCCTCGGGGGACATGCCCTCCGGCAGGAGCGCCAGGCTCGGCGGCAGCGCGGGCCAGGGCAGCGGCTCCAGGCCCGTGCTGCCCTGGGCCCACGTCGGGGCCGCGAGCGTGCTCGGATCCGAGGCGACCCCCAGCTGCACCTGCACCAGGGCTTCGCCGGCGGGAGACTCCAGGCTCACGCGGTGCGGACCTCGCGAGGGCAGCAGCAGCCAGGCCTCGCCCATGCGGCCCAGCGGCTGGGACGCGCCCTGGAGGCCGGGGTCGGCGTCCTCGGGCAGGCCCAGGCGCATGAGCGGGCCTTCCTCCGCGCTGGAGCCGCCCGTGCCCTCCCCCGAGGGCAGGGGCGTGCTGCGCACGAGCAGCTCGCGGCCCTCGGTGGGGGCCAGGGCGGTGGCGCGCACGCGCAGCGCGGTGGGGCCCAGCACGGTCATCACCACCGGCGAGCCCGGACGGCTGCGCAGGAGGGCGAGGGGCTGCGGGGCGGCCACGACGCGCGCGGTGGCGCTGGCGTCCTCGGAGTCCACGAAGCGCACCAGGCCGGTCTGCTGCGTGTCGGCGCGCGCCATCACCACCTCCACCTGGTGGCGGCCGGGGACGTCCAGGCGCGTGCCCAGGATGGCGGTCTCGCCTTCGGCGACCTGGCGCTCGCGCACCACGCGGCCATCCACGCGGAGCGCGAAGGCGCAGGTGCCGGCGGCGTCCACGCCCGGACGCGGGGTGGTGCCGCAGAGGACCTCCGCGCCCAGGGGGCGGGGCTGCTTCACCACCAGGCTCATGACTCGCGAGGCACCGGCGGGCAGCAGCTTCGACTCGGACAGCTTCCACGGCGGCGCGAGCAGCGCCTTGCGCACGGACATGGCGACGTCCTCGTCGTCCGTGCCGGCCTCCGACGTGGCGACGAGCGAGCCCGCGGCCTCCTCCGCGTCGCGCAGGCCTTCCCAGCGCGTCCAGCGGCCCGCGGTGAAGCGCATGCGGCGCACATCGGGATGATCCGCCCACGCCTGGAGCTGGCTCGCGAGCGCCGCGCCCAGGGGCGCCCCGCCGTCCTTCCACGCCTGCGGCGAGTCCTGGAGCCGCTCCAGCATGCCGAGCGCCTCCAGGCCCACCTGCGGCAGGCCCGTCTCGCGGTACAGCGCCGCCATGGCCAGCGCGCCCGCCGCGTCCTCACCGGACGCCGACAGCAGCCGTGCGCGCAGGTAGCGGCCCGCGAGGCTCTTGTCGCCCGACACCGCCGCGAGCGCCGCGTCGCCGTGGCCTTCGCGGGCCTGGGCGCCGAGCGCGGCGAGCGTCGTGCCTCCCGCCTGCACGGCGCGCGCATCTGCCGTGGTGCTGGTCGAGGCGGACG
>JAFADT010000864.1 GCA_023424585.1 Pseudomonadota bacterium | reverse complement strand
GCCGTACACGCTGGGCACGGACGTGGGCGGCCTGGCGCTGCCGGGCGCGCCCCAGGTGGCGGGCGACGTGACGGTCTATCCGCACGCGGCCTACCAGCAGGGCGCGCTGGCGCGGCTGGGCATCACGGGTTCGATTGATCAGTCCTTCGGGCTGAAGTCCACGGGCTCCACGGGGGCGGTCTCCTACCCCACGACGGCGCGCGAGTGGACGGCGGGCCTGCGCTACGTGATGCCCTTCGGCGAGGCGCAGCGCTACGGCTTCGAGGTCACCGGCGCGTACGGGATGAGCACGTTCCGCATCGACGCGGTGGACGGCGAGCGGCCGTTGGACCTGCCCAACGTGGAGTACAAGACGGCGGGCCTGACGCTGGGCCTGCGGGCGGCGCTGTCGGAGAAGTTCGACTTCAACTTCCGCCTCGGCTACCAGCACCCGCTGGACTCCGGCGAGCTGTCCTCGGACGCGTGGTTCCCGAGGATGTCCGCGGGCGCCGTCACGGGCAGCGCGACGCTGGCGTACCGGCTCAACCGCATCGTCGATGTGCGGCTGAAGGCGGACCTGCGCCGGTACTTCTTCAAGTTCAACCCGGAGCCGGGCGACCCCTACGTCGCCGGTGGCGCCGTGGATCAGTACCCCGGCCTGTCGCTCCAGTTGGGCTTCCGCTACTAGCGGTCGTCACGAGGCACCGCCGGTCCGTGCCTGACACGGACCGGTGGAACGGGCTCCCTGAAGACGAAGACGCGCGCCAGGGCGGCCGCGGCGCCTCATGGGCGCTGATCCGGATCGCGCGCCAGCGCCTGGCGACACAGCCAGTCCACCACCTGGGGCCAGAGCGTGGCGGCGTGGTGCTCGCGGAAGAAGCCCAGGTGCGCGATGCCCTGGCCGGCGCTGTCCGCCGGGGAGAACTGCCGGCGCTCCACGGTGCAGTTCGTGAGGTGCTGACTGATGAGGTCGATGGCCTCGGGAGGCCCCCACGGGTCGTCGTCCAGCCCGATGGCCAGCACCGGCATGCGCAGCCGGGCGAAGCGGGTCACCGCGTCCAGGCGCGGATCGTCGAAGTAGAAGCGGGGCAAGGACGTCCAGCGGCTCCACTCCAGCATCGTCTGCGCGGGCACGTCCTCGCCGAGCCCCAGTCGCACATAGGGCATGTAGCCCAGGACCCGCGCGCACACCGGCCCGATGATCTTCAGGAACATCGTCACCAGCAGCCGCTCCCTCCACTGCCGGATGAACCGCAGGCTCCCGGCCTGGGACGCCACCATCACCGCGGCGGTGAGGCGCTGGCTGCTCTGGCTCAACCCGATGGCGTGGCCCCCGAAGCTGTGGCCCACCGCCATCACCGGCAGTCCCGCGTAGCGCTCCGCCGCCCAGTGGGTCACCGCGTCCACGTCCTGGTCGATCCACGTGGTGAACCCGGCCCGCGTCCTCCGCGCGTCCCCCGAGGGATGCACGCCGCGATAGTTGTACGTGACCGCCGCGAAGCCGACGTCCGTCAGGCGCGAAGCGAACGCGAAATACATTCGCTCCGGCATGGCGGTGGCGGGGTGCACCAGCACCACGCCCCGGACGGGCCCTTCCGGCGTGTGCAGCGTGGCCTGTAGCTCGAAGCCATCGGCGCAGCGAATCGGGTACGGCGTTGTTCGGGCCATGGTCGTCGCGGAGTGCTTAGGATGTGAAAACATCCTGGGCAAGATGGAAAAAAGGGGGCCTCGGACCTCAGGCCCGCCGCGGCTCCATGAGCGGATCCACCAGCCCGTGGCGCACGGCCTCCGCGATGAAGCTGAAGAGGAGCAGGCGCTCCGCCAGTGCTTGGGCGGTGGAAGCGGACCTGCGAGGCGAGCGCTCGCGCACGGACTGCGCGCCGGTTCTCCGGGAAGGGTTCCACCAGGGCATTGCGTCCTCCGCTCAGGGCCGTGAGCGCCGCGACGCAGCCTATCAGTCCGAGGACGCCGAGATGCGATGCCTCCTCGCGCCGCGCTTCTTTCGCCCCCAGCCTTCCCCGCCCCGCCCAGCGTCGTCTACGAAGAGCGGAGCCACGCCTGGGCCGTGCCGCGAGGCCTCCCCCCTGGAGCCCCTGGACGGAGGGTCGTTCACTTCGCCGGAGGCCGAGCCTCCAGGAGCCCTCGGACGAACGCGGCGACCGGACCGGCCAGCTCCGAGAGCCGGTCGACGCGCTCCTCCTCCACGGCCTCCAGGATGAGCTCGTTGATGCCGCCCACCAGCGCCATGGCGATCGCCGGTGACAGCGGGGCCCCGGTGCCCGCCGCGTCGAACTCCCGCCGCATCAGCTCCGCGAAGCTCCGCATCACCTGGCGGCGCAGCTCGAAGCCCTTCGGGCCCACGTGCAGGATCTCCACGAGGAGCGTCCGCACGAGCCCCGGCCGGCTCTGGAGGCTGGAGAGGTAGACCGCCGCGCCGATGCTGGCCCGCAGCTCGCCGGGGGGGGCGTGCTGGATGGCCGCCTGGATCTCCTCCAGCAGCCGCGCGCTCTGCGCCGCGTAGAGCGCCAGCAGGCACGCCTCCTTGTCCTCGAAGTGCTCATAGAACGTGCGCCTCGACACCCGGGCGTGCCGCACGATGTCCGCGATGGTCAGCCGGGCGTAGCCCACCTCGATGATGGCCTGCGCCATGCCCGCGACGAGCCGGTCCCGGGGGGCCTCACCTGCGTGCTCGGATGGGGACGTCATGCGGCTCCTGGGGCTGGTACTTGACCGTACCAGACGTCACTGCTACCTCTCACCCACAGACGTACGGACTGGGTACCTTCCTGTACCACGAGGAGTCCCGTGATGCCCCCGTCTCCCGCCGAGCCGCCGTCGCACGTGGAGGTGTTGATCATCGGCGCGGGCCTGTCGGGCATCGGCGCCGCGTACCATCTCCAGACGCTCTGCCCCACCCGCAGCTACGCCATCCTCGAAGGGCGCGGGGCCATGGGCGGCACGTGGGACCTGTTCCGCTATCCGGGCGTCCGCTCGGACTCGGACATGTACACGCTGGGCTATCGCTTCCGGCCGTGGCTGGGCGGCAAGGCCATCGCGGAGGGGCCGTCCATCAAGGCGTACATCGAGGAGACCGCCGCGGAGTACGGCATCGACCGGCACATCCGCTACCACCACCGGGCGACGCGGGCGGAGTGGTCCTCGGAGGACTCGCGCTGGACGGTGGACGTGGAGGTGGGCCCGGAGCGCGTCCCGACGCGCATGACGTGCGGCTTCCTCTACGCCTGCACCGGCTACTACGACTACGCGAGCGGCTACACGCCCACCTGGCCCGGCACGGAGCGCTTCCAGGGCCGCGTGGTGCACCCGCAGCACTGGCCCGAGGACCTGGACTACAGCGGCAAGCGCGTGGTCGTCATCGGCAGCGGCGCGACGGCGGTGACGCTGGTCCCCGCGATGGCCGGGCGCGCCGCGCACGTCACGATGCTACAGCGCTCGCCGACGTACATCGCGGATCAGCCGGCCGAGGACGGCGTCGCCCAGGCGTTGCGGTACGTCCTCCCCCGGCGCGTGGCCTACGCGGCCGCGCGCTGGAAGAACGTCCTGCGCGGCATGTTCTTCTACAAGCTCGCGCGCAGCCGGCCGGGCCTGATGAAGTGGCTGCTGCGCCTGGGGGTGCGGCGCGCGCTCGGCAAGACCTTCGACGTCGATACGCACTTCGCGCCCCGCTACAACCCCTGGGACGAGCGGCTGTGCGTCGCCCCCGACGGCGACCTCTTCCACGCCATCCGCGAGGGCCACGCCTCCGTGGTGACGGACCACATCGAGTCCTTCACCGAGACGGGCCTGAAGCTGCGCTCGGGCGCGCACCTGGACGCGGACGTCATCGTCACCGCCACCGGGCTGAACGTGAAGATCCTGAGCGGCCTGTCGCTGGTGGTGGACGGCGCGCCCGTCCAGCTGGCGCGAACGCTGACGTACAAGGGGATGATGTTCAGCGACGTGCCCAACCTCGTCGCGGCCTTCGGGTACACCAACGCGTCGTGGACGCTGAAGTGCGATCTGGTGGCGGAGTACACCTGCCGCCTGCTCAATCACATGAGGCAGCACGGCTACACGCAGAGCACGCCGCGCGTCGGCGGCCCTGCCATGACGCCGGAGCCGGTGCTCGACTTCAGCTCCGGGTATGTGCAGCGCGCGCTGGACGCCCTGCCCCGCCAGGGCTCGCGCGCGCCGTGGCGCCTGTACCAGAACTACGTGCGCGACCTGGTGATGATGCGCTACGGCCGCGTGGACGACGACGCCATGGAGTTCCGACGGGGCGGGGATGCCCTGTCGTCACAGGCGCTCCCCCCTGCCGTGGGCGCCAGCTCCGGCGCGGAGGCGGCGCGTCGGTGAGCGCACGCGGAGCCTCCGGGCGGGACCGGGGTCAGACCGGTCTGCGGAAGAGGTCGCCCAGCTCCGCGGGCAGCTGTGACGCCACGGCGGCGACCTCGTCCTCGGGGATGCGGTCGCGCACGGCGGTGAACACCGCGGTGACGACGCGGAAGGCCTGATCCGGCTTGATGTCCAGGTGATCCGCCACGTCGGTGATGAACTCATCGCGGCCGATGCGCTTCGCGCGCGACGGCCCCCGGTGCACCGAGCAGGCGCCCAGGATGGCGCCAATGCCGCCGCGCAGCGAGCGGAAGAGCTTCACGTCCTCTCCGTCCGACAGGCGCCGGGCGAGCGAGCAGAACACCGCGCTCGCGGCCTCCCGGGCCTCCAGGCCCTGGCTGTGCATGACCGCGTCGCTCTGGATTTCATCCAGGAACGGCTGGAGCTCGAGTGACTCGTCGCGCTCCTTGACGGGCACGGCGTGGGTGTCGGGAGGAACAGGTGTGGCCATGGCGCGTCTCCGAAGGTGCGAGGCCCCAAAGGGCCCGTGTCCGGAAAGACGCTGCGCACGCGCCAGGGCGCCTGCATCGTCCGGGAGAGGCGGGAGGCGCGCGGGCGGCCGGGCCGTCGCCCGTGCGGGCTGGAAGGGCCCCTGGGCGCTCATGCGCGGGCGGCCGGGCGTGTCGGGCGTCACCGCGCCCGGCCCCTACCCGTGCGGCACCGGCCGGGGCTCCTCGTGGACGACCTGCGGGCCGTCGTCGCCCTTGCCCTTGCGCAGCCGGTTGCCCAGCCGCGTCTTGATGCGGTCCGCGACCACGTAGAACGCGGGCACCACGAGCAGGCTGAGCACGGTGGACACGGACAGGCCGCCCAGCACCGCGATGGACATGGGCGCGCGCGTCTCGCTGCCCGCGCCCAGCGCCAGCGCCGCCGGCACCGCGGACATCATCGTCGCGGTGGACGTCATCAGGATGGGACGCAGGCGCACGGGGCCCGCGCGCAGCATCGCCTGCATCGCGTCCGCGCCCTGCTCGCGCTGCTGGAGCGCGTAGTCCACCAGGATGATGGAGTTCTTCTTCACGATGCCCATCAGGAGCAGCAGGCCGATCATGCTGAAGATGTTCAGCGTGTTGCCCGTGACGAGCAGCGCGAACGACGCGCCCGCCACCGACAGGGGCAGGATCGTGAGCACCGTCACCGGGTGCAGGAACGAGTTGAACTGCGCGCCCAGCACCATGTACGCGACGGCGATGCCCAGGAAGAGCGCGAAGATGAGGCTGCTCATGGACTCGCGGAACGCCACGCTGGCGCCGCCCGCCACCACGCGGATGCCGCCGGGCAGGTCCTTGCCCAGCGCCTCCACCGTGGCCAGCGCCTCCTCCTGGTTCGACCCCGGCGCCACGTTGGCGTAGAGGCTGATGGCGCGCTCGCGGTCGCGCCGGGTGATGGCCTGTAGCGCGGGCAGCTCCTCCTGCGTCACCAGCGACGACAGCGGCACCAGCGTGTTGCTCGCCGTCCGGACCTTCAGGAGCGCCAGGTCCTCCGGCCGTGAGCGCTGGCTGGCCAGCAGGCGCATGCGCACGTCGATGCGGCGCCCGCCGCTGCTGTACTTGCCCACGCGCACGCCGCCCACCAGGGCGTTCACCGTGGACGCCACCGCCTGGATGGGCACGCCCAGGTCCGCCGCGCGGGCGCGGTCCGGCGTGATGCGCAGCTCCGGCTGGCCCAGCTGGTAGTCCGTGTCCAGGTCCACCACCTTGCCGGACGCCTGGAGCTGCTCGCGCAGGGACTGGCTCGCCTCCACCAGCTTGTCCCAGTCCGACCCGCGCACGCTGAACTCCACCGGGAAGCCGCGCTGGGCGGTGAAGCCCGCCTGCGACAGGTCCTGCACCACCGCGCGCAGGCCCGGGTAGCTGTTCAGCTCCTTGCGCAGCACCTGCGCGAACTCCGCCTGCGACATGCGCTGATCCGTCGGCACCAGCGTCAGGTTCATGTTGCCGGAGTTCACGGCGGAGCCGCTGCCGCCGCCGCCCACCACCACGAACACG